>CAMYLL010000071.1 GCA_947259235.1 uncultured Pseudodesulfovibrio sp.
GAGGCGGCCGCCGCCTTTGGCGCATCGGGCGAGACCGACGTCAGACGGTATCTCGCCCGCAGCCGCCCGGACTGGCTCAAGGTCCTCGACGCCCTGCCGAGCCAGGAGAACAGGCTGGCCATGGAGTCCTTGCTCACCAGGGAGGCCACCCGCCAATACAGGCTCGCCTGCGTCAGCCGCACCCTCGGCTTCGCCCCCCTCATCGTGGGCGACGACGGCTGGTCAGACCTGCTTCCCTCCGACGACTGGCGGCATCTGCCCGGCCTCGACTACTATGACGACCTGCCCCGCTTCTATCCGCTCTCGGCCGTCAACTTCAACTGCACAAGCCGCCAGATGATCGGCGCGGTCAACCAGCGGGTGTTCGACGTCCCTGCCTGCGGCGGTTTCGTACTCTCCGACCACCGGGAGCAGATGGAAGACCTCTTCGACCTGGACAGCGAGGCCGTGGTCTACCGCAGCCCGGAAGAGATTCCAGGCCTGCTCGAAGAGCTCCTGGCAGACCCGGCGCGCCGTGAAGCGATCTCCCGGGCCGCCCGCCGGCGCATCCTGGCCGAGCACACCTACGACCACAGGCTGCGCACCCTCCTCAAGACCATGCGCGAGACTTTCACCGCCTGACGCCCCCCACAGTTCCGTTCCAGCCAGCAGACCATCGACGGCGAAACGCCGCGCCGTCGCGCCCCCCAAAAGAGATCACGAATCGTCTCAAGTTTTCGCATGGGATGAAAAAATGAATAGGCCAACCTAAAGTTTTCCCCTGGTCGGACGATTAGTAGGTCAACACAACAGAGATTTGCCCGGTAATCCAAACACCGCCGGGTAGAGAATCTCAGGCAAGGAAGCCGAAACAATTTCAAGGAGGAAACTATGGCCCTGGTTATCAACAACAACTTGATGGCGATGAATGCCGCGCGCAACCTCGGATCTTCGTACAGCGCTCTGGAAACATCCACTCGTCGTCTGTCCTCAGGACTGCGCATCACCCAGGCTTCGGACGACGCCGCCGGTATGGCTGTCCGCGAGCTGATGCGTGCTGACATCAGCTCCCTGCAACAGGGTATCCGTAACGCCAACGATGCCATTTCCCTCATCCAGACAGCTGACGGCGCCCTCGGCGTCATCGATGAAAAGCTGATCCGCATGAAGGAACTGGCCATGCAGGCCTCCACGGGTACCTACAACTCCGACCAGCGCCTGATCATCGACTCCGAGTATCAGGCCATGGCTTCGGAAATCACCCGAATCGCCAACTCTACCGACTTCAACGGCATTCACCTGCTCAACGGCAACCTGTCCGGAACCCACAGCGGGTCGGCTCTTGCCTCGACTGGTCAGTTGAAGGTCCACTTCGGTACCGGCAACGATTCTTCTGAAGATTACTACTACATCCAGATCAACAACTCCACGGCTTCCGCCCTCGGCGTCGGCCTCGGAGCGGGTACCGGCAGCGGTGCGTCGATCTCCACCCAGGCTCTGGCCCAGGCATCCCTGGATGTCCTCCAGAACGCCATCATCTCCAAGGACAAGATCCGCGCAAGCCTCGGCGCCCTGCAGAACAGGCTGGAAAACACCGTGACCGTTCTGGAAATCCAGGCCGAGAACGTCCAGTCCGCCGAATCGCGCATCTCCGACGTCGACGTCGCCACCGAGATGACGGAGTTTGTCCGCAACCAGATCATGACCCAGTCCGCGGTCTCCATGCTGGCCCAGGCCAACTCCCTGCCGAGAATGGCTCTGTCCCTCATCGGCTAGGCGTGATCCAAGTCGCATCCAATGCGCACACAGGCCGGGCTCCCTCCACAGGGGGCTCGGCCCTTTGATTTCAGACAGTTAGGCAAAATGCGTTTCTGGCATCTGGTTTGCACGTACACTGGCGACCCTCTGTAACCGGGAAAAAAATTCCGATAGGTACACGCCATGGCAGACGAGACATATACTTCCGGATCAATCAACTTCGCCGGACTTGGCAACGGGACCGACTTCAACAAGCTCATCAACGGCCTCATCGATGTGGAAAAGAGCCGCGTCACGCGCCTGGAGACCTGGAAAGCCTCCTGGGAAACCAAGAACGAGCAGTTCGCCGCCCTGAACACCCAAATGCTCACCCTCAAGACGACACTTGAAGGGTTCGATACTATTGAAGAATTTTTGAAGAAAAGCGTGTCCACAACCGACACGACACGGCTCACGGCCACGGCTGACAGCAACGCACAGGAAACCAACGCCACCATCGAGATCGGCCAGCTCGCCGCAAACGACGTGCACATCACGGCCTCGGGAACCAGCTCCCTGAAGACCGCCATCACGAGCACCAACACGTTTTTCACCTTCTCCTACGGGGGCGAGGAATACACCATCAACGACATTTCCGCCGGGACAACCCTCGAAGGATTCGTCAACATCATCAACAATCATGCGGACTCGCGAACCCGCATACGCGCCTCCACCGTGTTCGACGGCTCCACCTATCACCTCCAGCTCAGCGGGCTGGATCAAGGCAGCGGCAATCAGCTCGTCATCTCCAGCGCGGGAGACGTCATCTTTGGCTCGTCCTCGTTCAATCAGACCCAGGACGCGGTCAACGCGCAGATCAGGGTCAACGGATTCCCCTCTGCTGGCGGCGGCTGGATCGAGCGCTCGTCCAACACGATCAACGACGTCATCGAAGGCATCACTCTCAACCTGCACGATGCCGAACCGGGCCGGACCGTCTCGCTGACCACGGTGACGGATACTTCAAAGATCCGGGAGACTATCGAAAAATTCGTCAATTCAGTCAACGTGATACGGGCCCAAATCAAGGCCATCACCAGTGTCGACGAAGATGGAGAGGGCTCCATCCTCACAGGTAACTACGGCGTGGATATCGTCTCCCAGAAATTGAAGAACATTACGGCCGACATGGGGCTTGGGTTCTCCTACTGGGACCCGGAAACCATGACCGGCGACAGGTTCTCTGCGCTGTCCCAGCTCGGCATCCTCACCGATGCGGAAGAAGGCTCACCCACCTATGGCCTGCTCAAGATCGACGAGGAAGAATACGAAAAGGCAATGGCGCAAAACGACCCGGAAGCCATAGCCAAGCTCTTCTCCGCAAAGAACTACGGCGAAAGCGCATCGCCGGACTTCACCTACACCTCCTTGATCGAAGGAACCACCAAGCCCGGGAAATACGACGTCCAGGTGGTCAGCGACGGAAGCAAGATCGTCAGCGCCACCATCAACGGCGTGGAGGCGACCGTCTCCGGCTGGGAGGTCACGGGCAAATCGGGCGAAGCTCTGGGTCTGGCCTTCCGGCTGGACAACACCTCCGCAGGAACGCATACCGGAACAATCTCCATCAAGACCGGCAAGACCGGAGAGATGATCGAAGAGCTCAAGACGCTGACCAAGCCCTTCAACAAGTACACCTACGAAGGCGGTCCGTTGTCGGTCCTGCGGGACAATTACAAGGACATCATGACGTCCATCGACGACAAGATCGCCTACGAAACGACGCGCATCGAAAAGATGGAACGCAACCTGAAACTCAAATTTTCGCGTCTGGACGCATTGCTGGGGCAGTACGACCTGCTGCAAGGCCAGCTCGACTCGTCCCTGGCGCAGCTCCAATCGTAGAAAGTCAGGAGGATTATTGAATGGCTAATCCCGCAAGGGCATACCTCGCGACTCAGGTCGAGACGACGACTCAGGGCGAACTGCTGATCATGCTCTACGAGGCGGCGATCAAGTTCCTCAAGCGCGCCAAGATCGAGATAGACAACAAGGACTATGCCAAGAAAGGCATATACATATCCAAGGCCATGGCCATCATCCATGAGCTGGCGGAGAGCTTGAACAAGGAGAAGGGCGGCGACATCACGCCCAAGCTCAATCAGCTCTACATGTTTTGCACCTCGCAGCTGATCAAGGCCAACATCCGCCTGGACAAGAAGATGGTGGACGACGTCATCAAGATCCTGGACGGCCTGCGCTCCGCGTATGCCCACATCGTCACCGGTGGCGAGGGAGCCGGGGCCGAGGGACAGCCCGGGACCCCGGGCCCGCTGCCCAAAGTACCGCAAACGCCGCAGGCCCCGCCCATGCACCCCGCGGCCTACACGCTGCCGAAGGTTCCCCAGCCTGACGCAGCCGCGCCACAAGCTCCGAAGCAACAGCAGCCGACACCGCCCTCGAGCCTGAAACCGGCCGAGGATGATAAGGCGGCGGCCGAAACGCAGACAGACGCGCCACAGACGCCTGTGACGCCACAGCCGCCAACGCCGCCACAGCCGCCCAAGCTCCGCTCGGCCTTCAACGCGGCAAAATTCCGCGCTGCAAACGCATACAACAATAACAACAGATAGCTTGAGACCGGCCCGCAAGGGCCGGTCTTTCCTTCACCTTGCGACAGAGGTTGTGTTTACAATACCGACCGCTTGTGTCACCTTTCGCCCATGCCTGATTCTCCCGTCCGCGTACTGCATATCGCCAACTCCCTGGGGCTTGGCGGCACGGAAAAGGTGATGCAGCTTTTCGTCACCCATCTTGACCGGACCCGTTTCGAACCTGCGGTGTACAGCCCGGTGGACGGCGAACGGGGGAGCCTCATTCGGAAACAGGGAATCAGCACCCATATCGGCGGCGATCTTTTGCGCGTCCTGAAAACCCTGAAACCGGCCATCGTCCATATTCATCGCGCCGGCTGGCCCGAGCCGCACACTCTCAGAGACGTCCGTATGGCCAAAGTCCCCGTGATCGTTGAGACAAACGTCTTCGGCAGGCACGACCCCAGCCCGGCTGCCGCGAGCATCGATCACACCCTGTTCGTCTCGCGCTTCTGCCTGGACCGCTTCGAACGGATCATCGGCATAACGCCCAACCCCAGCCGATACTCCGTCCTCTACAACCCCGTGGACACGGATTTCTTCGAACACGCCGTATCGGCCAGGCACGACTTTTCCCTGCCATACGTCGGCCGCATCTCGCGCCCGGACCCGGGCAAGTGGTCCCGACTGGCCCTGGACTTCCTGCCGTCGGTGGTGCGCGACATTCCGCACTTCCGATACCATGTCATCGGGGCCACTCCCGAAGCGGTGCGGTTCGTGAACGAGCACCGGCTCGAACGCAACGTAATCTTTCACGACCCGGTTCGCACCGATGCGGAGATCGCCGATTTCCTCGGCAATGTGTCCATCATGGTCCATGCCAACGACACCGGCGAATCCTTCGGCCTGGTCATCGCCGAGGCCATGGCCTGCGGCCTGCCCGTGATCACCCACCCCTGCGCCGGGGACAAAGACAACGCCCAGCTCGAACTGGTGGACCACGGCATCACGGGACTGGTGGCGAGCTCCGCACAGGAGTATGCCGACGCAATCAGATATCTCCTCGCCCACCCTGCCGAGGCCGCACGAATGGGCCGGGCCGGACGGGAAAAGGCAGCCAGACTCTACCGGGCGCAAACCCTCGCGGCCGCCCTGGAAACCCTCTACCATGAACTCTTGACACGCAAAGGAATCTCCCAATGAGCGCCACCCTCATCTCCAGATACAGCGAAGCGGTTCTTGCCTTTGATTACAACGACGCACCTGCCGCGACCCTGCCCCCGCCCGGTGACGAGGACGGCGACGCCTTTGTCCAGCGGACCCTTCGTCTTTTCGAAAAAAGCGGTGCGCACTGGCTGATTCTCTTCGGTATCGGCTCCGGCCAGCCGCCCCTGGCCCTGGAGGCCGCCCTCCCCGCCGACGCCCGACTGGTTGTCTGCGAGCCCGACGCCGCCATGGCGCGGGCCTTTTTGGATGCAAACCCCGCGTGGCGGGACGGTTCGGCCAAAGGCTGCGTCATCGCTGACAGCTCTCCCTGGGCCCAGCTCCACCTGTTGGCCCTGTCCGGCGCCACCACGGAAAACAGCGCCACCGCCATCAACCCGGACCTGTCCCCCGAGGAGCGCAAACGCCATCAGGCCGCGCAGCGGCTGTTCACCAGCGCCCGCCCCCATCAGGCCATCAACAGCTCCTACCTCAGCCACGTGGCGGTGCAGGCCCCGGACCTGAGCGTGGGCGTCATCCTCAGCCCGGACGAGCCGGAGCTGGATGCGTTCTTCGGTCAGTTCCCCGATTGGGTGAAGGAAGTCATGGTCGTCTGGGATGGCGAGCTCGTGCCTGAGCGGGAATTCTCCTGCGCCGCCCCCATTCGGCATCTGGCCCAGCCCCTCAAGGATTTCGCCAGCCAGAGGAACCGCATGCTCGACGAATGCAGCGGCGAATGGATACTCTCGCTGGACGGCGACGAATGTTTCAGCGAGGATGTCTGGAGCCTGCTCACCGCAATCATGCTCATCAAGCGCCTCACTGCCTGCTACTTCCCGCGCATGACGCTCTACCCGGACGAGACCAGCTGCAAGGTCGGCTTCGGCATGTGGCCTGACCTGCAACTACGGCTGTTCAGGAAGGAGGAAGGCGTGCGGTATTCGCGCCCGCTCCACGAGCGGCTGACCGGCGTCACCGGCCGCACGGCCCTGGCCCTGGACGCCCCCATCCTGCACTACAGCCGCCTGCAAAAAAGCCCCGAGCAGTTGGAGGCCAAGCTGAAACGGTTCGAGGAGATTGGGGAGAACCGCGTACAGCACAGGCTCAACAACGATTATCCGCACCTGCCGCGCTCCCTCTTTGCCGAGGCGTCCTTCATCTCCGGCTCGCTCCAGATGCTGCTGCTGGAGGACAACCCGGCCTGACCCGGATAGTGCAGCGGATTGCGCATGGCTTGATTCTTCCATATAAAGTGGATACGAGCATGCATCTTTGACCAAAACGTCCTTCAAGGAATGACGATGGAAATACTCTGCCCCGAATGTCAGTTCAGCCGCGAGGTTGACGAGACCAAGATTCCGCCCCGGTCGCAGGTGGCCACCTGCCCGAAATGCAAGACGAAATTCAAATTCCGCGAGCTGCCGGAAGAGGATTTCTTCCTTGAAGAGCAGGCCGACGCCCCCACGCCGGAGCCGAAACATTCCGCGAGCGCTCATGCGCCCGAGAACCTCGAACCGCCCACCCCGGAACAGGTGGAGCCGTCCTTCCCTGGTCTGCCGCGCGACGACGAGCCCGAACAGGGCGAAACCGACGCATACGACCCGGACGAAATCGAGGAGCAGGACCCCAGGGACGCTCTCTGGAGCCGCCTCGACAAGATGCGCCCGCCCGCAGCGGATCAGCCCAAACGCACGCCGGAACCGCGAGACGAACCAGACGGCGAGTCCGACGAGGAACCGAGCTACGGGGCCAACCCCATCCCGGGCTGGACCGGCGAATTCAATGAGGATTTCCCGGACCCGATGGGCCCGGGCGGCGATCGCCATGGTGACGATTCCAGCCCCCTGGTTCCGCCGCCCTTTGAACAGCTCGACCGCTATGGCTTCTTCCAGGGGCTGATCATGACCGTCAGGCTTGTCCTGCGCTCGCCACGGCTGTTCTTCTCCGTCATGCCCGTGGGCGGCGGGCTGGCCAAACCGCTGACCTTCGCCATCCTGCTGACCATGATCCAGAGCCTGTTCCAGTACGGCTGGGAGATCATGGGCCTGTCCACCTCCATCGGGTCGGGCGGCGCACCGAGCGGGACCTCCGGCACAGTGGGCGGACTGATGATGCTGCTGTTCATGCCCGCCTTCATCGCCGCGGGCCAGTTCGCCGTCACCGGCGTTTACCACCTGCTGCTGGTGCTCATGCGGGCGGACAACCAGGGCTTTGAGGGAACGTTCAGGGCGCTGGCCTATGCCAACGCCCCGCTGGCCCTCGGCATCTTTCCCATGCCCGTGGTCGAGATCGAGATCGCCTGGATGTTCCTGGCCGCCGTATGGGGGCTGTTCCTGACCATCGTGGGCCTCAAGTACATTCACAAGACGAGCTACGCCAAGGTCATTCCCGTTGCGCTCGTCCCCCTGCTGCTCGCCATGATCGGTGGATTTCTGGTCTACCACAATCAGTTGGCCACCATATAGGATAACGCCATGTTCGGATGGTTCAAGAACATGATGGCCGAGTGGAAAGCCCGGCGCAAACTGGACCGCGAGATCGACCCGCGCGCCATCAAGGAGATGGCCCACGAGATTCGCGACCTCGCCTTGCTCGCGGCCCAGCTCGGCCCGCGCGGCAAGGAAATCCGGGCGCTCATACGGAACATCCTGACCGAGATGGAACGGCTTTCGGCCCTGGCCGACCGACCGGAGTTCCGCAGGCTCTCCCCTGGCAAGCGCATCTTGCTGCGCCAGGGGCTGCTCGAATCCCGCGAGCAGTTGCTCGACTCCATAGAATCCACCCCCTCACCCACCGAAACCCTGCAATAACACGTCCCGGCGTCCAGCAATAATCATGGGCGGCATGCTACTTGCTCACTCCCTTTCACAGTAAACGGGAGCGTCGTCCTCTTGGCGCGTATCCTCAATGCGGCTGCAACAATTACCCGGTGTACGTCATGAAAAAAATATTTCTTTTCGCACTGTTGTTATCCATGACCGCCTGCGCGTACTTGGACCCATCCATCACCGACCAGACCAATATCATCAGCGATTCGCCTGTCAGGAAATCGTCGCTCCAGGTCTCCGTACACCCCCGAGGCAGGCAGTATCGCCCGCTGACAGCTTATTTCCACCCTTTCGTCATTCAGCAGGAAAACAGCGACTATGCCCAGCTCTCCAACGCCTTTGCCCAGATATTCAACAACGTCTGGCTGGAGGAGCGCCTGTTCCCGATTATGGAGTTCCAGCCCGGCGTGCCGTGGCAGGGTGTGAGGACCGCCCTGGAGCGGGCCAGGCGCCGGGGCGCCGACCTGCTTGTTCTCGGCTTCGTCCCCTATTTCTATGCGGGACATACCATCGACGACACGGCCATCACCATCCAGATCAACATCTACGACACCGAAACGGGGACCCTGCAATGGACCATGATGCAGTCCGGCCGCATCGAGGACAAGCTGCCCGACGACTACATCTACTTCCGGCATGAATTCCGTCTCAGCGACGCGCCCTTCAGCGTGATCATCCGCGACATCGCCCGGGACATGGCCGTGCCGCTCAAGAGCTGGCTCCCGGACCCGGACACCGAATTCACCTTTGCCGAAACCCCCGCCGCCGTGACGGCGGGCCTCTCCGGCAACCCGGCGGGCATGGAGCAGGATCTGCCCGCTGACGAGGCCGGAACAAAAGGCAAGGCCGCCGCGAAGCCCGCTCCGGACGACGGGCAGTCCATACGCCCGGACGTCAACGGCGTGAACCTCAACATCCTGTTCGAGTTCGACAAGGCAACCATCAGACCGGCCTCCTACCCCATCCTCGACGCCCTGGGCGAAGCGCTCAACTCCGACGACCTCAAGGGCCGCAACATCATCGTCGCGGGCCATACCGACATGCGCGGAGACGCCGCCTACAACCTGACCCTTTCCAAACAGCGGGCCGATGCGGTCAAGGAGTACCTGGTGGGCAAATGGAGCGTGCAGCCCGACCTGATCGAGGCCGTGGGCTACGGAAAATCCAGACCCATCACCCAGGGGCAGACCGAAGAGGACCGACAGAAGAACCGGCGCGTCGAGATTCGTCTGGCGCAATAGGGGGTTGCCCCTTGACACGGTGAGAACAATTCTTACATGATTCCCTGAACGCAAGGGGGGCGCTCGGCGCCCCCCTTTTTTTCATCTTTTACACCGCAGATTTTGTATGCTACCTGAGACCTTCACTTCATAAGAGAGGTTTAATCCACATGATAGGCATTTCGAAACTTTACTGCGGCGCAGTCGAACCGTCCGACGCGCTTCGCTACGGCCGCGAATCCGGGCAGCTGCCCTCCCACCTGCTTCAGTTCTCCAAGGACAAGAAGCCCGTCGTGGTCTGGAACATGACCCAGCGGTGCAATCT
>CAMYLL010000072.1 GCA_947259235.1 uncultured Pseudodesulfovibrio sp.
AGTCGACGGTCTTGCCGTCGATGCTGATGATCCGGTCCTGGGGCTTGAAGCCAGCGGCTGCCGCCGGGCTATCGGGCACAACCTCGCCCACCGTGGGCAGGATGACGCCCTGGCCCTGAGCCATGGCCAGGAACCAGTAGATGAGAAAGGCGAGCAGAAAGTTGAAAAGAGGACCGGCCGCCACGACGCACATTCGTTGCCATGCGGGGCGGTTGGAGAAAAGTTCGTTCTCGGGAAAGTCTTCCTCTTCCTCACCCTGTTCCCCGGCCAGTTGCACATAGCCGCCCAACGGGATGGCCGAGAGTTTGTACTCCGTGTGGCCCGACGTGAACCCCGCCAGCCGGGGGCCGAAGCCAAGAGAGAAGGCCTTGACGCCCATTCCGAACAGTCGGGCGACTGCAAAGTGCCCAAGTTCATGGAAAAAAATCAGGCCTCCAAGGGCCAGGATGATTGCGAATGCGCTTGTCAGCATAGAGTCCTCATGCGGCCGCCCGCTGTTTCTGGTCTGCGGCTCAGGTAGATATAAGCACGTATCCGCGTCAGGCTAGATGCTGTGGCGGATTTTTTCCCGGACCTCGCGGTCCAGTTCGAGAACAGTCTCCGGGGTGGAAACGTCCGTGGCCGCGTGTCGGTCCAGTGCCGCGCCGATTGTGGCCGCGATGTCCGTGAAGCCGATGCGCCCGTCGAGGAATGCGTCCACGGCCACTTCGTTGGCCGCGTTGAGCACCACGGGGTGGCTCGGCCCGGCGTCAAAAGCCTCCCGCGCCAGCCGCAGGCAGGGAAAGGCTTCCAGGTCCGGCTCCTCGAAGGTCAGGCTCCCTGTGCTGGCCAGGTCCAGCCGGGGGACGTCCACCTCCACGCGGCGGGGGAAGCACAGGCAGTGGGCAATGGGAACCTGCATGTCGGGCGTGCCAAGGTGGGCCAGCTGGGAGCCGTCCACATACTCCACCAGGGAGTGGATGATGGATTGGGGATGGACCACCACATGAACCATGCTTACCGGAAGTCCATACAGGTGACAGGCCTCGATGACTTCGAGCCCCTTGTTCATCAGCGTGGCAGAATCGATGGAAATTTTTGCGCCCATGCTCCAGTTGGGGTGGGCGAGTGCCTGGGCGCGCGTCACTCCGGCTAGGGATTGCGCGCTCCGGCCCCGGAAGGGACCGCCCGAGGCCGTGAGGATGAGCCGGCTGATTTCCTCGTCGCGTCCATGGCCCTGGAGCCCCTGGAACAGGGCGTTGTGCTCCGAGTCCACAGGCAGGACCACCGCGCCCGATTCATGGCAGGCGGACCGGATGATGTGGCCGCCAAGGACGAGGGATTCCTTGTTGGCAAGGCCGATCATCTTGCCCGCCCGGGCTGCTGCCAGGGTCGGCTCGAATCCGGCCGCGCCGACGATGCTTGAGAGCACGATGTCGACGCCGTCCATCGCGGCCAGTTCAGTGTATGCCTCAGGGCCCACCAGGAGGGTGGGCGAGTATCCGGCGGGCAGGTTGGCGAGGAAGTCCCGGCGTGCGGCGTCGGTAAGAACGGCCGCGAAGGGAGGGCGGAAGGTGGCGCACAGCTCGGCCAGGCGAGTGCCGTTGCGTCCGCCCGCCAGGGCGGTGACGGTGAACAGGTCGCGATGCCTGTCCATGACCTTGAGGGCGCTGGCGCCGATGGAGCCTGTGGCGCCGAGGATGGCCACGGAACGAGGGAATTCCGGCAGGGAGGCTGCGGCGGGCCAGAGTGAAATGTATGTCTTCACGATCGTTCCGGCCCTTCTAGAAGAATTCGTGCATCATGCGAATCAGGCCGTAGGTCGGCACCACGAGGAGCATGCTGTCCACGCGGTCGAGCAGTCCGCCGTGGCCGGGCAGGATGGCGCTGGAGTCCTTGATGTTCAGGGAACGCTTCAGGGCGGATTCGAAGAAATCGCCGAACTGGGCGGCCACGTTGAGCGCCGCCCCGAGCAGCAGCCACTGCCACAGTGCGCCGACGCCAAAGGCCAGGCCGAAAGCGACGGTGGCTAAGGTGCATGCCGCAAGTCCGCCCAGACTCCCGACCCAGGATTTCTTGGGGCTGACCTTGGGCCAGATTTTCTTTGTTCCCCACAGGGAGCCGCTGTAGAAGGCCGCCGTGTCGGAGATGGCCGCTGCGCCGATGACGAGCAGGATCTCGTAGCGGTTGAAAGTGAGGAAGAAATGGAAATTGAGCGGGATGTAAATGAGCCCGGCGAGAAATATCATGCCGGGCTTGAGGGATGTGCTGACGTCTTTGTTGAAGCGGACCAGGAAGAGGGCGGCCGCGGCCCAGAATGCGGCGATGAGCATCATGGCCGGGTAGCGCAGCTCGTCGGTGGTGAACGCGCCGAGGATCAGGAAGCAGAAGGCCGCGCCCAGGCTCTTGATGGCTCCCATGCCCGGAAGGGGGCTGAACATTTCGTAGAATTCCCACAGGGTGAAGGAGCAGAACAGGGCAAGGACCGCGAAGAGCACCCATCCCTGGAAGATGAGGGCGAGGGCCGGAATGGCTGCCAGGCCGACGGCGGTGGCGATCCTTTTCTGGGGTTGGGAAATATCCATAAATGTTTTCAACGCCTTTTCTGAGATTCCCACCGGCGGCGAGTGACAAATGTGTACGCTATTTGCCGCAAGGGGGCAATACGCACGGGGAATACAATGCCATATCCGGCAGGGGGTTGAATGATCCGGGGCGCAGTGCCTATGCCAGTTGGTCGCCCGTCTTGCCGAACCGGCGCTGGCGACGGGCCAGCTCCGCGAGGGCCTTGTCCAGTTCATCCGGGGTGAAATCCGGCCAGTAGATGTCGGTAAAGTAGAACTCGGAATAGGCGCATTGGTACAGCAGATAGTTGGAGAGGCGCAGCTCGCCGCTGGTGCGGATGAGCAGGTCCGGGTCGGGCTGCCCTCCGGTCCAGAGCTCGGCGGAAAAGGCTTCGTCGGTGATCTCTTCCGGCGGCGTTCCCTTGGCGGCCAGGGTCCGGGCTGCGCGCAGAATCTCGTCGCGCCCCGAGTAGTTGAGGGCGAGGTTGAGGGTCATCTCGCGACATCCCTCGGTCTGGCGCATGACGTGCCGCAGCACCAGGCGCACGGCCATGGGCATGTCGTCGATCTCGCCCAGCACCTTGAGCCGGATGCCCTGCTTCTTCAGGCTGAGCTCCTCGCGCTTGAGAAAGGTCGTCAGCAGGTCGAAGAGCGTGCGCACCTCGTCCTTGGGCCGCGCCCAGTTTTCCTTGGAAAAGGTGTAAAGCGTCAGATGCTTAACGCCCAGTTCGCGGCATCGGGTGACAACGGCGCGAGCCGCCTCGGTTCCGGCCTTGTGGCCTTCGGTCCGAGGCAGCCCCCGCTGTTTTGCCCACCTGCCGTTGCCGTCCATGATGATGGCGACGTGGGCGGGAATTATCGTACTTTGCAAAAGAGGATGTCCCTAGATTTCGAGGATTTCTTTTTCCTTGGCGGCAAAGACGCTGTCGCTCTGCTTGACGTGGTCGTCGGTCAGCTTCTGCACGTCGGCTTCGCCCTTCTTGAGCTCGTCCTCGCTGATGTCCTTGTCCTTCTCCATCTTCTTGAGCGTGTCGTTGAGGTCGCGGCGGACGTTGCGGATGGCGATCTTGCAGTCCTCGGTGTATTTTTTGGCGACCTTGACCAGCTCCTTGCGCCGCTCCTCGGTCAGTGGCGGGATGGAGATGCGGATGATCTTGCCGTCGTTGACCGGGTTGAGACCCAGGTCCGAGGTCTGGATGGCCTTTTCAACCGCGCCGAAAGCGCCCCTGTCCCAGGGCTGGATGGTGATGGTCTTTGCATCGGGAACAGAGACCGAGGACAGCTGGTTGATGGGCGTGGGAGTGCCGTAGTAGTCGACCACGATGGTGTCGACCAGGGCCGTGGTGGCGCGGCCGGTGCGCAGCTTGGAAAAATCCTTTTCCAGTGAGCCGATGGCGCCAGCCATGCGTTTTTTGCCGTTGGTGAGCAGGTTTTGCATATCAGTTTCCTCCTTGAACGGTCGTTCCTATGGTTTCGCCATTGGCGGCCTTGCGGATGTTGCCTTCCTCGTAGAGGTTGAAGACAATGATCGGCAGGTTGTTGTCCCGTGCCATGGAAATGGCTGTGGAGTCCATCACTCCCAGGCGCTTTTCCAGGGTTTCGAGGTAGGTGACGGTGTCGTACTTGACTGCGTCGGCAAACTTGGCCGGGTCCTTGTCGTAGACGCCGTCGACCTTGGTGGCCTTGAATATGGCGTCGCACTTGAGTTCCAGCGCCCTGAGGGCTGCCGCGCTGTCGGTGGTGAAGTAGGGGTTGCCGGTTCCTGCGGCGCAGATGACCACGCGGCCTTTTTCCAGATGACGGATGGCGCGTCTGCGAATGTACGGCTCGGCGACCTCGGCCATGCTGAAGGCGGTCATGACGCGGGTGCTGCATCCGTTCTTTTCAAGGGCGTCCTGTACTGCCAGGGCGTTCATGACCGTGGCCAGCATGCCCATGTAGTCGGCTTGGGCTCGGTCCATGCCCTTGGCGCTGGCGGCCATGCCGCGAAAGATGTTTCCGCCGCCGATGACCAGGGCCACCTGCAGCCCGGTTGCCGATACTTCGGCTATTTCCTTGGCAAACTGTCCGATGGCTTCAGGTTCGATGCCGAACTTCTGCTCCCCGGCGAGCGCTTCGCCGCTGAGCTTGAGCAAAATCCGCGAATACCGCACGTTGTCCATTTTCACCTCAAGGTCATTGCGTATTTGATGATGATCCCGCCCACAGGCGTTATCATGTTTCGTGATCAAAAAAAACGGGCCGTGCGGCCCGTTTTCATTTTTTTAGTCGTCGCTGTCGGCGTCTTTGCTTGCGCCTTCTCCTAGCGCCAATCGGAAGAAGCTGGCTATCTCAGCCTTGCCGACGATGTCCTTGATGGACTTCTTGTCTTCCTTGATGAAGGCCTGCTCCAGGAGGCAGACTTCCTTGTAGTATTTGCTCAGGCGGCCCATGACGATCTTCTCGGCGATCTCGGCGGGCTTGCCTTCATCCATGGCCTGCTTCATGTAGAGAGCCTTTTCCTTGTCCAGGTTCTCCTGGGGCAGCTCTTTGGGGCTGATGCAGGCGGGGTTCATGGCGGCGACGTGCATGGCGATGTCCTTGGCCATGGCCTCGTCGTCGGAACCCTTGAGCTCGACGATGGTGCCGAGCTTGTTGTTGGAGTGGATGTACAGGCCGATCACGCCATCGGTGGCGACCTTGACGAAACGGCCTACGCCCATGTTCTCGCCGAGCTTGGCGAGGAGGTCGGTCACGTCGGCAACCTCGGCGGGCAGGTCGGCGGCGGAGCCGGTGGTCACGTCAAGACCGGCGATCTTCTCGGACAGGGCCGTGGCGAAAGCCTGGAAGTCCTCGTTCTTGGCAACGAAGTCCGTCTCGCACATGAGCTCGGAGATGACGACGGTCTTGCCGTCGGGGGAGACGTAGGGAGTGACCAGACCCTCGGAGGTGGCGCGTCCGGCCTTCTTGGCGGCCTTGGACAGTCCCTTCTCGCGGAGGTACATGACAGCCTTTTCCTCGTCGCCGTTGGACTCGACCAGGGCTTTCTTGCAGTCCATCATGCCTGCGCCGGTCTTCTCGCGCAGTTCCTTTACCTGAGATGCGGTAATACCCATGCTTACTTCTCCTCGGCAGTGGCCGCGGCCGGAGCCTCGGCTTTTTCTTCGGTTGCGGTTTCAGCCTTGGGGGCTGCCTTGGCTTCTTCAGCTGCCTTGGCATAGTCCTTCTGCATGGCGGCGCCTTCGATGCAGGCATCGGCCATGTGGGTGGCGAACAGCTTGATGGCGCGGATGGCGTCGTCGTTGCCGGGGATGATGTAGTCCACCATGTCGGGATCGCAGTTGGAGTCGACGACGGCCACGACCGGGATGCCGAGCTTGCGGCATTCCTGGATGGCGATGTGTTCGCGCTTGGGATCAATGACAAAGGCGGCCTTGGGCGCGTCGGTCATGTCCTTGATGCCGCCCAGGGCGAGGTTGAGCTTCTTGACTTCACGGTTCATGCCCACGGCTTCCTTCTTGGTGTAGCGGGCAATGGAGCCGTCCTCGAACATCTGCTCAAGGGTCTTGAGGCGGTCGATGGACCGCTTGATGGTCTGAAAGTTGGTCAGGGTGCCGCCCATCCAGCGATGGGTGACGAAGAACATGCCGGCGCGCTGGGCTTCCTGGGTGACGGCTTCCTGCGCCTGGCGCTTGGTGCCGATGAACAGGACCTTGCCGCCCTTGGCAGCGGTGTCGACGATGAAGTCGTGGGCCGTGGCAAACATCTTGACGGTCTGCTGCAGGTCCATGATGTGAATGCCGTTGCGGGCGCCGAAGATGAACGGGCGCATTTTGGGGTTCCAACGGCGGGTCTGGTGGCCGAAGTGGACGCCTGTCTCAAGCATCTGCTTCATAGTAACATAAGCCATGATAATCTCCTGGGTTTTTCGTCCATCCCGCGGTCCATGAAGGAGCCCGTGACATCACGGGCCACCCGGAGTTATGGGCGGGATGTGTGAATTTGAAGTCCGGGGTGTCTACCCCATTATTTTATGGAAGGCAAGGGGCGATGCGTGATTATTCGTTGCCGGACAGGGCCTCTTCCATCAGCTCGTCTATCCGGCCGCCGTGCTCTTTGAGAACGTAATACAGCTTCATGTCGTTGCCCATCACCTGGCCCTGCTGGGCGCTGGTCAGGCGGCGCATGAACCCGCCGCCGGTGTTCTGGTGGTGGATGCACTTGACCGTGCCGCAGTATCGGACCTCGTGGCCCCGGATTCGGAGCATCAGGTCGTGGGCGGTATCGTCCACCTGGGAGGGCGAGTAGCGCAGGTCGAACTGGGGCCCGTCCTCAAGGCTCGCCATGCGCAGCAGGTGGCAGCAGCCCATGACAGTATCCGTCTCGCGCACGAAGTCGTAGTGGCCGCAGTCGGGCTGTGCGATCTGGCAGGGGTCCGTGAGCTTGATCATGCCGGGAAGGTTCAGAGTGAAGGCGCGATAGAGGTACTGGATTTTCTGGGGGTCGGAGCCGAAGGCCACCTTGCAGCCCACGGCCGCCGTGTTCGGATGACGCTCCATGACGCCCAGGAACCGGGCCAGCCAGTCGGCGGGCAGCTCCACGTCGTCGTCGAGGTAGGCCACGAACTCGCTGGCGCGCACTTCCGGCAGGGCTCCGAGCCAGTTGCGTGCCGCTGGCGCGCCCACGTTCACGGGCAGGGCCACGACCGCGAAATCGTTGTTCGGGAACAGGGCGCGGGAGGCCTCGGCCACCTGGGCGCTGTGGTCGGTGCAGCCGTTGAGCAGCACCCGGATTTTCGCCCGGCCGATGTTGGTCCGGGCCAGGCTCGTGAGCGTCCTCTGGAGGTCGTCGGCCTTGTTCCATGAATACAGGCAGATGGAGACGTTCTTTTGCGAAGGGAGCGCCGGGTCGGCCATGGTCGGGTTTTGCAGCTCCGCCATGCGAAGGCGGATCGGCGTCTGGGCCGGGTCCATGGCCAGGGACTGTTCGTAGAGGGCGAGCGCGCCGATCGTGTCGCCCGTCTTGACGAGAAGCTCCGCAGCCAGGTTGAGCTGGACCTCGCTCACAGGCCCGCGGGAGACGGAAGCCCACAGCTCAAGGGCCGTGTCTATGTCGTTCAGTCCGGTATGGTGCAGGAAAAGGCGTGCGTCCCAGTCGGCCTGAAAGAACGTGGGCACGGCGAGCCCGCTCCGCCATTCGCCGACGGTGACGCCCTGATAGAAGTCCAGTTGCAGGAGCTGGGACGCGGCCAGGATGTGACCCGGCATCCTGCCGAGGGCGTCCGTCAGGTGGGCGCGCTTGCGCCTCATGGCTCCGGGGTTGCTCATGACCGAACGGAAATCGAGCAAGTCCGGATCAAGGGGGAAGTCCTTGAGCCGTTGGAGCCGCTTCCCGATGGTCTGGTCGCCGGTGAGTCTGTGAGCCAGGTCGAGGCACTGGGGGTTGAGTGGCCCCAGGTTCAGCGCCTTGCGGACCAGGCGTGTGATCTGTTCCCTGGTTTGCGGATGTTGCGCGGCGTCCGTGTCCCGCAGGATTCGGGAGAGGAAGACCAGGCATGCCTCCATGTCGGGCAGCAGGTTGTCGCAGTACGCGCGCAACACGGCGAACACCCCGTCGAGGTCGATGCGGTCCAGTTCCTCGAAACGGTCCGTGGGGGTGTATTGGGCGTTGGCCATGGCGTATTCAGTGTGTTGCGGGTTGCCGGTTCATTGTTCTGTATCGGAAAGTGCTGGGGATTGCATCAGGATTTGGGTAAAAAGGGCGGGCGGCTCCGTTCCAGCCTTTGGCCTGCCATCGTTTTCGTCATCCCTCTCCGAACGCCTGTTTCATGAGATGCTTGGCCAGCCCGCCGAAATCCTTGGGCTCGTAGCCGAAGACCTGGTTCCAGACCTCGCTCGATTCCATGCAGAAGTAGAGCTGCCTGTCCATGCCATGGCCTCGCAACCGGTCGACCATGAAGGAGAACTGCTCGACGCGCAGGGGGCGCAGCAGCCGGGCCTTGCCGTCCAGCCCGGGCACGAATTCATTGTATATGTAGGTGGTATCGGGGAAATTGTCCGCGATGATGGGCGTGAGTTGGGGCATGCAGCGGAAGGAGCCCAGGCTCATGTAGGCGATCTGCTCGGGCCGGACATAGTCGAAGATCATGTCGATGGTCCGGGCGTAGCCCTCGCGCCAGCCGGGATAGTGGATGACGGGGTCGAAATGGAGGCAGACGCGAAACCCTGCCTGGGCGCAGGTGCGGGCCGCCGCGAGCCGTTCTTCGAGGGTGGAGACGCCGAATTCCTCATGCTCGTTGATGAAGGGCGCGTTGAGGGACCACGCGGGGAGGACGCGGTCCGTGCGCGTGGCGGCGTCCATCCAAGAGAGGTCCACGACCTTTGATTTCAGCTCGAGGACGACGTTGGGATGGTCGCCGAGGAAGCTGATCAGGTCGCGGCTGTAGCCGGTCAGGTGCTCAAGGGCCAGGGAGTCGGTGAACTCGCCGGTTCCCACCCTGAAGCGGGCGGCCGGGTCCGCGCCGAATCCCTCGTCGAGCTGGCTGAAGAGGTCGTCCTGGTTGGCCCATATCTTGAGCACGCGGTCCTGGAAATAGGCCTGGAGAATGCAGTAGGAGCAGGCCATGGGGCAGTTCTCGCCGATGTGGATGATGCGGTAGGCGCAGCAATGATAGGCCCGGGTTCCCGGGCAGAACCGCAGGAACCTGCCTTTGTATTCCTTCAGGTAGAGGGCCTGCGCATCGCCCCGGGAGAAGGTGACGCGCTCGCTGTCCGGGGGCACGACGGTCCAGGGAATGTCGCCGTGGGTGGTTCCGGCCAGCCGGTGGCGGACGCGTTGGGCCAGGGGCGAGTCCTGCATGGTTTCGTCCACGAAGACGTGGGCTATGCGGCGCAGGTGGGCGGGGAGGCGCTTCGGCTCAGTCATTGCTTGCGTCCGTGGTCCAGAGGGTGGCCCACTGGGGGCGGTCTGCCATTGCGGCGAGTTCGCGCAGGGCGCGGGCCAGCTGTTCCGGGTCGGCTATGCGGACGGACAGCTCCACGCTGCCCGTCTCGAAGTTGT
>CAMYLL010000073.1 GCA_947259235.1 uncultured Pseudodesulfovibrio sp.
TGCGGAGCGCGGGAGCCGGAGGATGCTAAGACCGTGAGCGGTTGGACAGACCCTTGAAGACGAAGGGTTTTTGGAGCGCTTTATCGCACCTTTTTTGTTGGTTCTTACAACGACCGGCAATGTCGGGAGCGGCTTGGAGACAATGGGGCGGGCCTTGCGGCGGGGGATCAGCCGGAGCAGACGGCACGGGCGAAGAAGCGGCAGGTGCGGTCCTGCCACCAGACAAAGCCGAGTTCGGCGTCGGCGTACCAGGCGGCGGTGAAGGCCTTGGTGTCGCTGCTCCACAGCCGCGCCTTGCGTGGGTCGAAGACGGGTGACTGGCAGGAGTCGCCCGGCTGGCCGGAGCGGATGAAGAGTGTCGTCAGCTCGTCCACGGTGGGCAGGCGCCAGTCCGTGCGGCCGCCGTAGGCGCGGGCGTTGAGCCGGTCAACGTGTGCATGGGCGCGGTCCCAGGTCAGGGGATAACGCGAGCCGTGCTGTTCCCAAATGAGTTCGCCGGTTCCCGCACCGTCCTGACGCACCGTGCCGTTGCCCTGGTCCGTGAACCGGCGCGGGCGCGGGCGGCGCGGCTGCCACAGCTCGTCAAGGTCAAAGGCGCTCCGGGCCGTGCGCTGGCCGTACTTGGCCGGAGTGGCGCGGAGGGGCGCGGGGGGGGCGGACGGGGCGGGCTCGGCCGTCAGGTCCGCTGCGGAACACGCCGCGTCGCGGGCTTCGCGCCATGTTGATTCCAGTGTTTCAAGGGCGTCGAGCATGGCCCAGGCGTCCGGGAACCGGTCAGCCGGGTCCGGGGCCAGGGCGCTGGTGAAGAAGCTGTCCCAGTCCGGCCCGGCCAGATCGGGGTCGCCGGAGAACGACGGCGGGAGAGCCTGCGCGCCGGGCAGCAGGCCGGAGAGCATCCGGTGCAGGGTCACGCCCACGGAGAAGAGGTCGGCGCGCGCGTCCGCGCTGTCCGGGTCCGCCTCCTGCTCTGGGGCGGTGTAGTATGGCGAGCCGACGACCATGCCCGGATGTCTGGGCGGGGTTTCGCCGCGCAACCGGCTCAGGCCGAAGTCTATGAGCTTGACCGTGCCGGGTCCGCCCTCGTCTTCGGCCAGCATGACGTTGAAGGGCTTGACGTCGCGGTGGACGATGCCCTCGTAGTGGAGGCGGCCCAGGCCGTCGAGCATCTGGCGGGTCAGGTGAAAGGCGGCGGCCGCGCCCAGTCGGCGCGAGGGACGCTCCACCTCGTAGTTTTCGCCCATGAGCACGCCGAGGTTGCCGCAGAAGTATTCCATGGTGAAGTGCGGGGGCGTGTCCTCGGAAGGGGCGCCCGGGTGGACGTCGAGGACCGAGGCCACGTTGGCGTGGCTGATGCTCGCCATGGTGGCCGCCTCGGTCAGGAACAGGGAGGCCAGGGCGTCGAGTCCCATGAGGTCTTCAAGAATATCCGAGGGCTTGAGGACCTTGAGGGCGACCATGCGGCCGGTGACGGGCATGGCCGCCTTGTAGACCGCGCCCATGCCGCCTCGGCCCAGCAGGCCGCGAATGTCGTATCGTCCTATGCGCATGGCTTAGTGATATCCCAAAGCCGGGGCGGTGGAAAGGCGCGCCCGCGTTCCGTGAGATCGACCGGCTGGAGGCGTGATCAGCCCAGCCGCTTGGCGAACTCGGAGACCAGGATCGCTCCGGCCTGGGCCACGTTGAGCGAGTCGAACTCGCGCCTGAACGGGATGGACAGGCTGTGGTGGCAGAACTTGGCCACACCAGGGCGGATGCCCTTTTCCTCATTGCCCAGCACGAGCACGGCCGGGGTCTGCAGCTCCGCGGTGTAGGCGTCCTGAGAGTCGGAACAGGCGCGGGCGCAGTAGAGGGTGTAGTCGTAGTTGACGCAGTCCTTGAGGGCGTTGGCCAGGTTGCCCACTTTGGCCACGGGCAGTTTGTTGAGCGCGCCCGCGCTGGAGCGGACGGCTCCGGCCCCGAGATAGGCCCCGTGGTGCTGGCAGACTATGAGGCCCGCGCCGCCCAGGGCGTAGAGGGTGCGGGCGAGCACGCCTACGTTGCCCGTGTCCTGCACCTGGTCCAGGGCGATGATCAGGGGCAGGGGCGCCTCGGGCGCGGTTTCGAGCATGGTCTCAAGCGGCATGTACGAGAGGGAGGCGCACCGGGCGGCCACGCCCTGGTGGTTGCCGGGGTACATGAAGTCCAGGTCCTTGGCCGCGACGGAGCGGAAGGGAACCTTGGTCTTGCGGCACAGTTCGAGAATCTCCTCAAGCCCCTTGTCGTGGCGGCCCTTGCGGAAGGCCACGAAGTCCACCCGCGAGGGATCGTCAAGGAGCAGCTCCTTGACCGGCTTGTTGCCAACCACGTAGATTTTTCCGTCTTTCTTTTCCCGATCGCTGTTTTGCATAGCTGGCTCCCCATGAAATGACGTGCGGCAAAGAGTTGCACATGCTTGCGCTCCGCACGGCGACTATGTAGGGCTTTTGCCGTACTATTGCAATCCGGGACGAGGTGGGGTAGCAGAATCCTATCAGTCATTCACTTGTAAGACTTTTTCTAGACTTCCCAGGGGCTCGTGTTTCTGATAACGGGTGCGGGAAGCCGGAGGAAAATTTGGAAGCATTCAAATCGTTGCGCCAGGCCCTGATGACGCTGCTCGTCGTAGGGCTCATGGCCGGACTTATGGCCGGTTGCGCCGCAAAGGCTCCTGTTAACGACCCGCTGGCCGACAGCGCGGGAGAGGTACCGGCCGATGCCGAGGCTCTGGACCCCGAAGTCGCGGCCACGCCGGACACCGAGGGCGACCTGACCCAGACAGAGCAGGCGGTGCTCAACGCCCGCTTCGGGCTGCTCTTCGACCTCGAGGATCACGACACCGAGGAAGTCCAGAAGTATTTCACCTATTTCAACCACAAGGCGCGCAAGACAATGGTGCGGTGGCTGGAACGTTCCCAGCCCTATCTGCCCTACGTGCGCCGCGTCTTCACCAAGTATGGGCTGCCCCAGGATCTGGTGCTGCTTCCCTTCACCGAGTCGGGCTACAACGTCCGCGCCTATTCGTGGGCCGGAGCGGGCGGCATGTGGCAGTTCATGAAGGGCACGGGCAGGCTCTACGGTCTCAAGGCCGACTGGTGGATTGACGAACGCCGCGATCCCTACAAGTCCACCGATGCCGCCGCCCGCCATTTGCGCGATCTCTATGACCGCTTTGGCGACTGGTATCTGGCCCTGGCCGCCTACAACGCGGGCGAGGGCAAGATCTCCCGCGCGCTCAAGCTGGCCGGGTGCGACGATTTCTTCGAATTGACGGAGAAAAACGGACGGCTCTCCCGCCGGGCGCGGCTCAAGACCGAAACCAAGCACTACGTGCCCAAGTTCATCGCCATATCCAAGATATTCCAGAACCTCGACACGCTGGGATTTGAGCCCGTGTCCTGGGATATGGAAGAGAGCGTTGTCCCCGTCACTATCCCGGGCGGGACCGATCTGCTGGCCCTGGCCGGAGCGGGCGGCATGAGCTGGAAGGAATTCCACGATCTCAACCCGGCCTTCCGCCGTCAGGTCAGCCCGCCGCACATGGAGGCCACCGCCTACCTGCCCACGGCCAAGGCGGACACGATGATGGCCTATCTGGCTGATCCGGGCTCCCGGCCTTATGCGGGCTATACCCGCCACCGCGTGCGCAGCGGCGACTCCTGGTGGCGCATCTCCAAGCGCTACCACGTGCCCGTGGCCGTGCTCAAGAAGGTCAACGACACCCGGTCCAACACCCTGCACCCCGGCCAGTTCGTCATGGTTCCGGGCAGCGATTCCGGCCGTGCCGTGGCCGCCTCCAGCTCGTCCACATCGCCGTCCAAGACCAGGGCCATCGCTTCCCAGCGCGGCAACTACGTGGTCCGCAGCGGCGATACCCTGTGGTCCATCTCGCGCAAGTTCGGGACCACCGTCTCGACCATCAAGCGCTCCAACGGGATGCGCTCCAGCAGGCTCAAGGCAGGGCAGAAGCTCTATATCCCCAACAACTCCGACGTGGCCAACAAGCAGTCCGTCAAGGACGCCGGGGCCGTGGCCCAGCTCGTTCGCTACAAGGTCCGCCGGGGCGACAACCTGACCGCCATCGCCCGCAAGTTCGGGGTGACCGTGAACGACCTGCGCGAGTGGAACGCCCTCAACTCCAAGGGAACCATCTACACCGGTCAGCGGCTCAAGGTCTACGTTCGCTAGGCTGCGCCATACGCAATCAAGGACCCCCGCAGGCACTGGCCAGCGGGGGTCTTTTTTTTTGAAAAGGAGCGCGGCGGGCAAGGGCTGCCGATGCCGCAGACGCCCTAGAGCTTGAAGAACCGGCGGGCGTTGTCGCCCGTCATCTGCCAGACGTCGGCCAGGGAGCGGCCCTTGATCTCGGCCACGCGCCGGGCGGTGAAGGCCATCAGCGCCGGGTGGTTGCGCTTGCCGCGCCACGGCTCGGGCGTGAGAAAGGGACAGTCCGTCTCGATGAGCAGTCGGTCAAAGGGGATGCGGGCCACGGCGGCCTGGAGTTCGTCGGTCTTCCTGTAGGTCACCGGGCCGGGGATGGAGACGTGCCAGCCGTTGTCCAGGATGGTCCGGGCAAGGTCTATATCCGCGCCGAAGCAGTGCCACAGCACCGGATAGTCGCGAAAACCGTGGGCCTCAAGCAGGGCCACGGCGTCGTCATTGGCGTCGCGGGAGTGGATGACGGCGGGCAGTTGCAGCTCGCGCGCCAGCTCCAGCTGCTTGATGAAGGCGGTCTTCTGCACCTCGTGGTCCACCCGTTCCCAGTAATAGTCCAGGCCGATCTCGCCCACGCCCTTGAGGCGCGGGTCGGCCCGGAAATGGTCACGCATGCGGTCGAGGGCACGGTCGTCGAGCTGGTCCGCGTTGTTGGGGTGCACGCCCAGGAGGAACGACACCTCGGGATGGGCGTCAAAGAGTCCGCGTCCCTTCTCGTAGGCGTCAGGCCCGAGAAAGACGTTGATCAGGTGGGATATGCCGGTGTCCCGCGCGCGGGCAAGGATCGCCTCGCGGTCCTCGTCGAAGTCCTCAAGGTCCAGGTGGGCGTGGGACTCGACGCCCACGCAGGGCAGGCGCAGGGATTCCGGTTCCGGTCGTTTGGTCTTTTTAGCCATTTTCAGCAGCTCACAATGCGTCCCAGACGGCCAGGACAGATTTCCTCTGCTCGTCCGTTGCGTACGCGTTGGCCGTTTCCTGCCCGGCATCGAGCACGGCGTCAAGCTCCGGCCCGCCTGTGCGAAGCAGGCCCACGGCCTCCTCCAGGCACAGGGCCGCGTCAAGGACATCGCCGTCCGCGCACCACAGGCCGTTGCCTCCCCAGGCCACCTCGCGCAGGGGCCACCAGGGGGTGAACCGGGGCGCGGCCTGGGCCTGACGCATGTAGTCCCATCCGCCCAGTCCGGTGAAGCCAACGGGCAGACAGCCGCAGGCCATGGCCTCCAGCGGCGGCAGGGGACATCCCTCGGGGAACCCGGTCATCAGGAAAAGGTGGGAGCTGCGCAGCGCCTCGGCCACGCCATAGGCATCGAGCCCCTCCAGGGGCCGCCAGCGCAGGGCGTCCGGTCCGTTGCGATGCTCGAAGACGGCCCTGATCTGTGCGGCCAGGGCCTTGTTCTTGCGCGGCATGTAGGCCACGGTCGGCCTGCTCCCCTTTGTGCCGCCGGGGTGGAATATGGCGCGGTCTATGCCCGGGCGCAGGATGGGAGCGTCAAGCCCGGGGCGCTCGCCCAGGGAAAGACGGATGAAATGGGCCACCGGGTCGGAAACCGCGAAAAATGAGACGGGCAGCTGATGCCAGCTCACGGCGGGCGGCAGGGCGGAGTAAAGGTAGGCCCAGTTCTGGACATAGCAGGCGCAGCGCGCTCCGGCCTCCAGCCCGGGGCTGAGGGCGTTGGGCCATCCCTCGGGCACGAACCACAGGTCGTCCGGGGTCAGGCGCATGTCCGCCCAGGCAATGACCGGGGCCGCGTCGGCAAGCCCCTCAGGCTTCCAGCCGCCGGACTCCCGCTCCACCAGGAACACCTCGCGCCCGGACTGATGCAGGATGTCCGCCATCTGGCGCAGGACCGTGACGCCGCCGACGGGCTTGCTGGCCGGGGGCAGAAAGATGAACGTTTTCATAAGTCCCATGTGAAACCATACTCGACCGGATTTGGCAAGGGAGCGGATGCGGTTCGGCGAGGGGGCGCACTCCCGGTGCGGGGTGGGCCAAAGTGGGGAGTACCCACCCCGCAGAGTGAAGGAGTACGGTGTTCCGTATGTCCATCTCTTACTCCCGCAACGGACGCGCTGCCTTCCGGGGACGTGTCGATCCTGTCGCAGCGACGTGACGTGATGTGCAATTTCCTTCTCAGGAGGCTTGACGAACCGTTGCGCTGGGTAGACTATTCCCCCCACGCGGAGGAGTTCCCTTCAACCCCCCCACGACATCGTCAAAGGCTCAAGCATCGCTGCACCGCATGATATCAAGGAGCGTATTCGTGGCAACCTCACTGACCCAGGCCCTTGGGCAAAACTTTCTCGGCAAGGCGCCAAAATGGTACAAGCAGGCCATCTTGGCGTTTCTCATTCTCAACCCCATCTGCCTGTTCACCGTCGGCCCCTTCATCACGGGCTGGCTGCTCATCGGCGAGTTCATCTTCACCCTGGCCATGGCCCTGAAGTGCTACCCGCTGCCTGCGGGCGGCCTGCTGGCCATCGAGGCCGTGATGCTGGGCATGTCCTCGCCCCAGTCGGTCTACATGGAGGCCGAGCACAACTTCCAGGTCATCCTCCTGCTCATCTTCATGGTGGCGGGCATCTACTTCATGAAAGACCTGCTCCAGTTCACCTTCACCCGCATCCTGGTGCGCGTGCAGTCGAAGATCGTCATCTCGTTGCTCTTCTGCTTTGCGGGCGCGTTCCTCTCCGCCTTTCTCGACGCCCTGACCGTCACCGCGGTGGTCATCGCCGTGGCCTACGGCTTCTATAACATCTACCACCGCTATGCCTCGGGCCTGGACATGGTGGCCGATCATGCCCTTGATTCCGATGCCCTGGTGGACAAGGAGCAGGACCGCAACGACCTGCTCCAGTTCCGTGCATTCCTGCGCAACATCGTCATGCATGCGGCCGTGGGCACGGCCCTTGGCGGCGTCTGCACGCTGGTGGGCGAGCCCCAGAACCTGCTGGTGGGCTCCGAGATGGGCTGGCACTTCCCCGAGTTCTTCATCATGGTCGCGCCGATCTCCATGCCCGTCCTGGCGGTGGGCCTGCTGACCTGCGTCGCGGTCGAAAAGTTCAAGATATTCAGCTACGGCTACGAACTGCCGGGCAACATCCGCTCCCATCTGCTGGAGACCGCCACCATCATGGAGGAAAAACGCGGCATCCAGGGCAAGGCCAAGCTCCTGGTCCAGGCCGCTGCGGCCCTGTGGCTCATCGTCGGGCTGGCGCTCCATCTGGCCGAGGTCGGCATCATCGGCCTGTCGGTCATCGTCCTGCTCACCGCCCTCAACGGGTTCACCGAGGAGCACCAGCTGGGCAAGGCCTTCGAGGAGGCGCTGCCCTTCACCGCCCTGCTCGTGGTCTTCTTCGCCGTGGTCGCGGTGATCCATACCCAGCACCTGTTCGCGCCCATCATCCACTTCGTCCTCAACCTCCAGGGACAGGTGCAGCTGGCGGCCTACTACTCGGCCAACGGCATACTCTCCATGATCTCGGACAACGTCTTCGTGGCCACGGTCTATATCTCCGAGACCAAGCTCTCGGTGGCCCAGGCCCTTGGCCACATCGAAGGCATCCAGATGACCGGAACGCAGCTCATGGCCGCGCTGACCGACCCCATGATCCCCCGCGCCACGGTGCTGGCCCAGCTGCCCCAGGCGGCGGCGGACCAGGCCTCGGCCATCATGACCCAGTTCGACAAGCTCGCCGTGGCCATCAACACGGGCACGAACATCCCCAGCGTGGCCACTCCCAACGGACAGGCGGCCTTCCTCTTCCTGCTCACCTCGGCCCTGGCCCCGGTGCTGCGCCTCTCCTACGGCCGCATGGTGGTCCTGGCCCTGCCATATACCATCACCATGTCCATCACCGGCCTGGTGGCCACCTGGTACATGAACGACATCCTGCGCCTCTTCGGCGGCTAGGGGGCGGATAAATCGAGCGTGCCTCGTTGACGATACATCGGGTCAAACCCACGCCCTCGCGCGTTTCGGGTTTGACCCTTTTTCGTGCTCCGCGCCCGCGTGCCTGACCGTGCGAAAACAATGACGATACAGCCCCTTGACCGGAGCTTTTTTCTTGTCATCAATCTGGCTCGGGCCTACTGTTCCGGCCATGCGAACCATCCTCACGCCGGGCATGCGGTACATGCTGCTCGGAACCTTCCTCTTCTCCGTCGGCTCCCTGCTGATCAAGCTGGCGGGCGAGCGCGTGCCCACCCTTGAGATGCTCTTTGTGCGCGGCGTGGTGGGGATCGGGTTCGTCTGGTGCATCCTGCGCCGGTCCGGGGTTGGCATGTTCGGCTCGCGAAAGGTGCTCCTGGCCCTGCGCGGGGCAGTGGGGTTCGTGGCCCTCTTCGCCGAGTTCTACGCCATCGTCCACCTGCCCCTGGCCGATGCCACCGTCATTCTCTTCACCCATCCGGTCGTGGTGGCCCTGCTGGCCTGGGCCGTGCTGGGCGAACGCCTCGGCGCCGTGGGCATCGGGGCCGTGGCCCTCAGCCTGACAGGCGTGGCCGTTGTCTGCCGCCCGGCCTTCATCTTCGGCGGCGGCCCGTCGAACCTCGACCCCCTGGCCGTCACCGTGGCCCTGTGTGGCGTGATCGTCACCTCCCTGGCCATCCTCACCGTGCGCACCCTGGCCAAGACCGAGCATCCCGCCGTGGTCATGCTCTACCCGCCCCTGATGATCTCCCTGGCCTCCCCCTTCCTGGCCGAGGGCTGGGTCCTGCCCAACCCCTTCGAGTGGGCCTGCATCCTCGGCATAGCCCTCTTCATGAACGCCGGCCAATACTACATGACCCGAGGCTACGCCATCGAGTCCGCCGCCCGCATCAGCGCGGTCACCTGTCTGGAAATAGTCTTCGCCGCCCTCTGGGGAGCCTCCATCCTGGGCGAGATTCCGGACGCCTGGACCGTGGCCGGCGGCCTGCTCATCGTCACAGGGACCATCGCCCTCGGACGCGACGACGGCGCAGGCAGTTGAAAAGTGCACGATTGCTTCGTTGCTGCGGCCATCCCCGATCCTCGCGCAGGAGGACTGCGCGTCGGCCCGGCGCTATCCTTGCGCCTCGCACTCGCACACTTTTGAACTGCCTGCGTGATGGAAAAGTGCACGATTGCTTCGTTGCTGCGGCCATCCCCGATCCTCGCGCAGGGGGACTGCGTGTCGGCCCGGTGCTGTCCTTGCGCCTCGCACTCGCACGCTTTTGAACTGCCTGCGTGATGGAAAAGTGCACGATTGCTTCGTTGCTGCGGCCATCCCCGATCCTCGCGCAGGAGGAC
>CAMYLL010000074.1 GCA_947259235.1 uncultured Pseudodesulfovibrio sp.
AGATGCGCGACGCCTTTTTCGTGGACAGCGGCCTGACCTACGCCGGACCGCCAGCAGACGTGATGACCGGCCTCGACCATCTGGTCGGCAGGACCGTCGATGTGCTGGCGGACGGCGCCGTGCAGGCTCCGCGCACGGTGGCCCCGGACGGCTCCATCACTCTGGACCGGGCCGCCTCGGTGGTCCACGCGGGCTTGGCCTATGTCTCCCGCCTCCAGCCCATGCGGCTTGAAGCGGGCAGCAGCCGGGGCACGGCCCAGACCAAGAAGAAACGGATCACCAAGGTCGCCGTACGCTTCCACCACACGCTGGGAGGCAGGATCGGCCCGGACGAGCATCGGCTCGAACCCATTCACTTTCGCTCGCCCGCCGTGCCCATGGGCAGCGCCACCCCGGCCCACAGCGGCGACAAGTCCGTCAACTTCCCCTCCGGGTGGACCCGCGACGGCCTGCTGACCGTGGTCCAGGACCAGCCGCTGCCCATGTCCGTGCTGCTCATCGTGCCCACGGCCATCGTCAACGAATGACCCGGGCCCGGGCCATCCGCCCGGACTCACCACATCACAACAACGCAACACCACAGGAGAAAAGATTATGGGTATCGACCAAAAAGCGAGCCCACAGAACTACGGACTGTTCCGGCAGGGAACCGATCTGGCTGGCTCCGTCCTGGACCTGCTGACCATGCCGGGGGCCGACTCCGCCGCCCTGGCCGAAGAGACGGCCCGGCTCAGGGAGCTGGACGCCCGGAAACAGGCGGCGGACACCCTGCGCGACACGGACCGCGAGGCCGACCGCCTGCGCGAAGAGCTCGAACGCGAGCGGGCCGCGAAAAACACGGCCTGGGGCGCGTCCGGCCTGACCATGAGCGGCTCGAAGAAACTGCTGCGTGAAACCGCCCGGACAGCGGACGCCCAGGAGGAAGAGGACATCCGTGCATGGGGCGAACGCGAGGCCGCCGACACCCTGGAGCGGGCGCGCGCCGGAGCAAACGTCACGCGCATCAACGGCTCGGCCAGACCCGCGACGACCACCCTGTCCCTGGGCTCCAGAATCTACAAGTACGGGAGGTGACCATGACTATTTCATCCACTGATTCCAAGACGATATATGCAGGCAACGACTCCACGGCGAGTTTTGCCATCCCTTTCATGTTCCTGCGCGACGAGGACATCGAGCTGGTGCTCTCCACCGGGCAGGGCGAACGGACGCAGACCCCCGGCACGGATTACACCCTGACCGGCGCGGGAGACTCCACCGGCGGCCTGTGCACCCTGACCGTGCCTCCTGCCCGGGACGAGGTGCTGGTCATCCGGCGCAACCCGTCCATGGTTCAGGAGGTGGACTATGTGGAAAACGACGCCTTTCCGGCAGCCACGCACGAGGCGGCCCTGGACAAGCTGACCATGATCTGCCAGGCCCTGTCCGAACGTCTGGACCGGACCATCACCTTTCGCATCTCCTCGGCCGTTACCGGGGTCAGCCTGCCCGACCCCGAGCCGGGACGCAGCCTGGCCTGGAACGCCGCCGGGGACGACCTGGCGAACATGGACATTGCCTCCCTGGACGGCGTGCTCCTGCCGCTGGCCGTGGACCAGGGCGGCACGGGCGCGCAAACCGCGCTCCAGGCGCTGGTCAACCTCGGCTTCGGCCCCACAGGGGTGGCCCTTGCCACCAGCCTCGACCCGGCCCAGGCCCGGGCTGCCATGGACGCACAGCCCGCCGATCCTGCCACGCTCACGGCTCACACCCCGGACTTGCTCCAGGCCGTGTTCGGCGACGAGGCGCAAATCGTCACCGGACCGGCCCTGACCGGGCTGACTGTGACCCGCAACCACCTCGTCTGGACGCTGACCGCCGACTCGACCTTTGACGCCGTCGACTTCCCGTATGACGGGGCCTACGTGTTTCACATTCACCCAGACGGTCACACGCTGCTGATGTCTGCCGGATACACGTCGGACGGTTTCCTGCCCGACCCCGACCCCGCGGCCGGTGAGATCCGCATCGCCGTGGAGCGGTTCAGCGGACGCCGGACCATAATCAGCCTTCAGAACATGGGAGTATAGCCATGCCGTTGACACACAAGGCGGCGGGTGGATGCGGCCCCGAGTTTCCGTATGCAATCGCATACTCCGCGCTCATTGAGCACGGGTTCACCGCGTCCCCCACGCTCGGGACAAACGCGCACATATCGCTGTGGTTCAAGCCCACGGGCACGCTCGACCCGCTCAGGCCCATCTCCGACCCTGCCGTCCACCACCACGTGGACATCGTCAAGGCCGGGAGCACCGTCATCGTGGGGTTCAACGGCTCGACCCATGGCCCGTACCCAGGGGCTGTTGGGACGTGCTTCCACGAGCTCATCGAGGGTGTGCTGGCCGAGTACGCCGGGACGGATGGTGGCTATTACTCCGATCTGCGGGCCATTGACGGCGCGGACTCGACCCGGTTCTGGACAGCCTCGGCCTGGACACCGGAGGCGATAGTCCCACGCAATCCGAGCGGCGTGGACTACGGGGCCAGCGGCGCGTGGCTCGACTTCGGCAACGCGCTTGACCTTGGCGCGGACACGAGCAGCAACGGCAACCACTGGACTGTAGACGCCACAGTCACATGGTCTCCGCCAGCAACAACAGGCACAGCCTACGCTACCCGATGGCTCAATGCCTCGTATATGCCGGCAAAGGCGTTTGATGGTGTTGTGACGACCGGTAGTGCGTGGGTTGCACCAGGACCAGCTGTTGAAGGTGTAGACTTCATTGCTCTCCGGCCAGCGACACCTCTCAGGGCTGACAGGGTCACTGTACACCATGTTTACAGTGAGTCGTCGTACTGGCTCCAAGGCTACACTATCTACGGCTCTTTGGATTCAACAGATGGAGTTGATGGCACATGGGTCGAACTTGGGTCGTTCCCGTCTCCATACCCCTCGGTAGTGACAGCTTTGACAACACAACTCACAAATGCAGTGCGTGGAATGATGTATAAATTACTCTGTACGGACAAAGTAACAGGCCATGCTATCGGCTTCATGGAAATCAGGTTTCAGGAAGCCGTACAATCCCGGCAATCCACCGACACACCAACCAAAAACATAGTATAGGAGGACCCCATGTGGATATACCCTGACGGAACATACAAGACCACCCCACCGGCCCGAGTCGAGCTTGACGGCTACGTCTATCCCTTTGCCTCGCTGAACACGGCGCAACTCAGCGCCGCCGGGTACAACGAGGCCATCCCGCTGACCCGCGAACCGTATACGATCTACACCACGGAATGGGTCAAAGGTGCTGACCTGATCTACCGCGAGGAGATCGTCACGACGGTGGTGGACGAGGCGGCCCGGGACGAAGCAGCGGCAACGGCCATCCGCGCAGAGCGTGACAGGCTCCTGCGCGCCAGCGACTGGACGCAGGTCGCTGACGCGCCGGTGGATCAGGAGGCCTGGGCGCTCTATCGTCAGGCCCTGCGCGACGTGCCGGAACAGGTCGGGTTTCCGGTGGCGGTGGAGTGGCCGGTCATGACGGAATAGCCACAGCACATGATCACACGAGAAACGGCCCGCTCCAGTCAGAAGCGGGCCGTTGATTTTCGACGATCTAAATCGGATGGGTTATTCCGCCGTAAGCAGGGCTATCCTGTCCGCAAACTGCGGATATGCCGCCGTCAGCTCCCGGCGCGAACCGTGGGAGTAGTCCGCGAACTCGAACCCCGGAGCCACTGTGCAGCCCATGAGGCCGAACTCGCCGCCCGGCAGGAGCCGCATGCCCTGCCAACTGCCCCGGGGCACGAGCACCTGGGGCCGATGCCCGGCCAGCAGGTCGGAGCCGAGCACCACGACCTCGCCCCGGCCGTCCTCATGGAGCTGGATCATCTCGCAGGGATCCCCCAGATAGAAGTGAAATATCTCGTCCGTCTCCAGCCGGTGCATGTGCGAACAGGTCTGCGGCGTGAGCAGATAATAGATGGCCGTGGAGTGGACCCGCTCGCCTGCATAACGATCCGGCAGGCCGTCCGCCCCATGCCGCTCGGTAGCCCTGTGGGTCTCGACAAAGTAGCCGCCCTCTTCGGGGTGCGGCATCATGCCGAGCGTGTCGATAATTTGTCGTGCAGTTATTTTGCTCATTATTCCAATACTCTTTAAAGATATCGATAACTTTACGAACGATTTACCGTCCGTAGTGTGGCGGCGGCGCTTCCGGGCCTCCGGGCTGGTCCGACGTGACTTCCATTTCCCGAACCTTTCCGGCCAGACGTTCCAGTTGTTTCTGCACATTGTGGAGCTGCTGCTGCTGTTCGTAGATCGAGTCGTTCAGTTTCTCGATGGTCCTGTCCTGCAGGGCAACCAGGCTCTCAAGCCGTTCAAGGCGGTCTTCCATGGGTCTCCTCCGGCGCGGCGTATGACATGGCCGGAGATCGCCTCCAAAACCCGCCGCATGGGGACATAGTGCGCCACGACAGGGGCCGGGTCAACCGCCACCCCCCCCCCCCCCCCCCCCCGCAACGGCTGTCTCCAGGCAAAAGCTCATGTACAGCTTGAAGAATCAACCCGCCGATTCGCACACTGGCGGGAAAGGGTCGAGCGCAAGGCGCAAGGACGCCCCAGGCCCGACGCGTAGTCCCCTACGCGAGGGTCTGGAGCGGCCGAAGCAACGACGCGATCGGCCCTTTCTCGCCAGCCTGCTAGGGTTTGTTGGTGAGATAGACCCCGGTCACGACCATAAAGCCGCCCGTGAGCAGGGAGAGATGGACCGGCTCGTTCAGGATCAGGGCGCCCATGACCACGGCGAAGACCGGGACGGTGTTGATGAAGATGCCCGAGCGGGACGCGCCGATGACCGCGATGGCCTGATAGTACCAGAAGTAGGCCAGGCCGGTGGCCAGGATGCCGAGGAAGGCGAGGCAGAGCCAGTCGACGGCCCGGGCCTTGAGTATATCTCCGAGGAGTCCGCCCGAGAGGGCTGGGATGAACAGCATCAGCATGCCGAAGATGCAGGCCCAGGTCACGGCGGTGAGGGGCGAGAGGCGCTTCATGGCCACGCGGCCGCCCAGGGAGTAGGCCGTCCAGCTGGCCACGCAGCCGAGGATCATGAAGTCGCCCCGGCTGACGCCGCCCGAGAGCAGGGCCAGGGGGTTGCCGTCGGCAATGACCACGGACACGCCGACCAGGGAGAGGAGCGCGCCGGTGATGCGCAGGGGGCCGAACTTCTCGCGGTAGAAGATGGCGGAGATGACCGAGATGCAGACCGGGATGCAGGCCACGATGAGTGCGGCACGGCCCGCCGGGATGGTCTGCAGGCCGGTGAAGAAGAAATAGCTGTAGACGAACACGCCGGTGAACCCGAGAAAGAGGACGGGCATCACCTGGTCGCGGCGCAGGCGGGGCAGCCGCCCGTCGGCCCGGCAGCTCATGGCCACGAGCATGGCCGAGGCGAGCAGGAAGCGCAGGAAGGCTGCGGACATGGGGTGGATGGACTGGGCCAGGACGCGCCCGGCCACCCAGGTTCCGCCCCACAGGGCCATGCTGGTGATGAGCACGACGTAGACATAGGTCAGGGATTGCTGCTTCATGATTCTTCTCCGGGGAGTGGTATATTCCTGTGGCCGGGAATAATCCAGCGCCCAGGCATCGGTTTTTCCGAAGGCGGAGTTGCGCCCGGGCGAACGGTGCGGCGAACAGGGGGCGCGCAGCATGCCCCGACTTGTGGCGGCGAACGAACCGCCGCCACAGCGGACAGCCCCTTACAACCAATCCACACGGACCTCGTTGCGCGGGGGGATCAGAAAATGTTTCTGACGGGGGATGCCGAGCATCATCGCACCTGCGACCCGGTTCCCGTCCGGCACGCCCAGCTCCCCGGCCAGACCGGCGGTGAACCGGGAGGCCATGGTGACCAGCCCGCCCCAGCACGCGCCAAGGCCCAGGGACGCGGCATACAGCTCCAGATAGGTGAGCGCGATGGCGCAGTCGACGTCGGTCCAGGCATAGTCCGTCGGCCCGTAGGCCACGGCCAGCGCCGTTGCGCCGCGAAGGACAACGTCGCGCCCCTGCTCCGCCGCCCGGGCGTAGGCCGCGCGGGCTGGATCGAGGGTCAGCCAGTCAATGGTCATCGCCCTGATCCGGTCGAGGCGGTCCGGGGCCTGGATCATGACCCAGGACACCTTCTGTGAATTGGACGCCGTGGGTGCGCGCCGGGCGACCTCCAGGAGCTGTTCCAGCCGCTCGCGAGGCACGGGAGCCTTGCGGAACCCCCGCACCGATCGCCGGGCCGTCAACAGCGCCTTTGTCTGCCCGCCGGTCGGCACGTCCCCTGGCACGGGCAGAAAGTCTGCCGCGGCCGTCAGGGTGTTGGTCAACGCGCCAGTGGGGCACACCGCGACGCAATGCCCGCAGCGGATACAGCGGTCCGCCGCCCCGGCAGCCGCTCTCGGCACCGCGCCCTCGACCTGTTCGATGATGGCAACCGGGCACGCCTGCACGCACAGACCGTCATGATTGCATGCGGCCGCATCTATCTGAATGATTTCCATGGAGTTCCTCCCAATGGCTTCGTCGGTGAAAAGCACAATGATTGCGCATTGAACCATTTTTTTCACGCCGCTGAAAGAGGGCACAATAAAGTGCCCCGGTTACGGCCAGGGAACCGGGGCGCACGGGCGCGGGGCTGTCTCGTGGAATCGACCTGTGCGTTGCCCCCTGTCCCGGCCCTAGCCCAGAGTCAGGCCCACGGCGCGGACCGGGGACGCCTCGCCGTCGCGCAGGCGCAGGGGCAGACAGCAGAAGATGAAATCCGATGGCGGGAGCGCGTCGAGGTTGCAGAGATTCTCGACGATGACCAGGCCGTGGTCGGTGAGGATGTGATGGGCGGCCAGATCGGTGGAATCCACGGGGTCCGGCGAGGGGGTGTCCAGCCCCACGCCCTTGAGCTGAAGCCCGCCCAGAAAGCGGCAGGCGGTCTCGGACAGGGTGGGAAAGCCGCTGTAGTAGCTCCCGGTCCGCCAGAACCGGTCCCAGCCCGTGCGCAGGAGGACGAAGTCGAGCCCGTCCATGTCCGCCAGATGGGCGAGGTGGGCATGCCCGATACGGGCCGGTGCGCCGTCGGGGGAGAGGGTCGTCAGGTCCACCACGGCTCCCCAGCCGGTGAAGTTGTCCGGGCCGAGGCGGTCGAGGCCGGGGGCGTCCACGTGGACATGGGCGGCGGCGTCCACATGGGTTCCGGCGTGGCTGGTCATGGCCAGGGAGGTCTGGGCAAACCCGTCGCGGGCCACGAAGGCGGTGCGGCGCAGGACAGTCCCCTCGTCGCCGGGGTAGACGGGCATCCCGGTCTCGATGGTGTGCGAGAGATCGACAACGTGCATGGGAGCCCTCCTCAGATGCTGTGCATGTTCATGTTGGGCCGCGAGTTCAGGCGCAGGCCGGGGACCAGCAGCGAACGCGCCGCAGCGCGGACGTCGTCCATGGACTTGGCGGCCAGGAAACGGGACTGGAGGGAATGGCCGAAGGTGAAGTTGGCCGCGAAATAGACGGTGAAGAGCTTGAACCGCTTCAGGGCGCGGATGGGGTCGAAGTGCTCGTCCAGGGCATCGGCCAGACGCAGGGCATACTCCATGAAGGCGTTCTCGCCCGGAGCCGTGCCGCCCGTCCACTCCGCGAAGAGCCACGGCTTGGCGATGGCCATGCGCCCCACGGACACGCCGTCGCACCCGGTGGCCGTGAGCATGTCCAGGCAATCCCCGGGCGTGACCACGTCGCCGTTGCCGAAGACCGGGATGGAGACCGCCTCGGCCACGGCCCGGATATGGTCGCGCACAGGGGGCCGGGTGCGCTTGTCCGGGGCCACCCGGGGATGGAAGACCAGACAGTCCACCCCGGCGGACTCGAACCGACGGGCCAGGGCCACCGCCGGAGCCACGTCCGGCGACCAGCCGGTGCGGAACTTGACGAAGACCGGAATGGAGACCGCCTCGCGCACGGCCTCGGCTGCGGCCAGGGCCGCGTCGTGATCCCGCAGCAGGGCCGCGCCCGCCCCCTTCTTGATGATCCCCGAAACCGAACAACCCATGTTGATGTCCACGCCGAAGAACCCCTCGGCCTCCACGCGGCGCGCCGCCGGAACAAGCTCCTGCGGACCCGGCCCGGCGATCTGGCAGACCAGCCGGTCAAGCTCCTCGTCGCGCCAGCGGAACACGGTGGACACGCGCCGGTTCTCCGTGGGCAGGGCGCGCGCGGCGCACATCTCGGTAAAGGCGAGGCCGCAGGAGCCGAAATGGTCGAGCACCTGGCGATAGGCCACGTGCCCCAGCCCGGCCATGGGCGAGAGCCACAGCCGGTTGGCAACGGGCCTGCCGCCTATGGACAGCGGTCGGTTGAGCAGCCCGGCCAGGGTCTCGTGCATGGTATCGCGTGCCTCGTTCATGGGGGCACAGATTCACCCCCTAGGCCGACCCCTGTCAAGGGACTTTCCCGCCCCGATCCCGCCTCTTTCCACCCCTCTCGCGCCCCACGGCCACCGCCCCGCAAAACCCGGGGTACGATCCCCCCGTGCCTGGAGGTAATGCAAAAAATAATCAATGGAGACAAGACGATGCCCATACCGATACTCGGCGCGGTAGCCGGACTGCTGACCACCGTGGTGAACGGCGTGACCGGCCACCTAAAGAACAAGCAGGAGCTGAAAAAGGCGGTCATGGAGAACCGGATGCGCCTGGCCGCCAGCGACAGGGAATTCAACCACGAATGGGAGATGAAGCAGCTGGAGAACGCGGGCTGGAAGGACGACGTGCTCTTTTTCGCCTGGATCGGCTTCTTCATCTGGAGCGGGCTCGACCCGGACCGCGCCGCCGAGGTGCTGCGGGCCTGGGAACGGCTGCCCGAGTGGTTCCTGCAGATCACCTTCTGGATCGTGGCCGCCGTGCTCGGGGTCAAGAAGATCGGCGATTATCTGCCCGGCGTGGTCAAGGGACTGCGCGACGCCGCCGGGAGGCCCCAGTGACGGCCATGGAAAAAACCGAGGTGTGCGCCCTGCTGGCGCGCATCGACGAACGGGTCAAGGCCATTCAGGAGGACATCCGCGAGATCAACCTGGCCCGCCGCTGTGCGGGCCATCACGTCAAGATCCGGACCCTGGAACGCCTGGTCTGGGGCTGTCTGGCCGGACTGGCCGGACTGGGAACGAGGATGCTGCTTGAAACCCTGCGCTGAGGGGTTATTGCCCGAACTGCGGCGTCTCGGGCGGCAGGTCGGCTTCCGGTTCGGGCCTGGGCTTGGGTTTGGGAACGGGTTTGGGCTTGGGTTTGGGAACGGGTTTGGGCGCGGGCTTGACGGGCGGTGCGGATTTGGCGGCTGCGGCCCTGGCCGTGTAGCCCTCCAACAGCCCGGCATACACCTCGGCCCCACGCTCGTCGCCCTCTGCCCTGGCCAGCCCGAGGGCCCGGCGGGCCGCGATCACGGCTCCGGCATAGTCCGCCTTGCCCGCGCACGC
>CAMYLL010000075.1 GCA_947259235.1 uncultured Pseudodesulfovibrio sp.
CCAGCCGTCCGCCCGCTTGACCGGGAAGTAGAGCTGGGACGAATTGGCTATGACGTCCGTCAGCTCCTTGAGGGTGGTGGACTCCTGCAGGACGATGACGTCGCCGGGGTTGTAGAAGTCGGTCACGTGCATCTGTTCGAGGACGTTGATGGTGGCGTCTTCGGCGTGGGCCGGGGAGTCGAACTTGTTCTCCACCTGATGCTCGTAGAGGGAGCAGTTGCGGCTGAGCACGAGGCACAGGGCCGAGGCGAGCATGAGCGGCGCGAGCAGGCCGTAGCCCTGGGTCAGCTCCGTGACCATGATCAGCGGGCCGATGGGCGCGTTGGCAACCCCGGCGAAGAAGGCGGCCATGCCCACCAGGATGTAGGCGCCCGGCTGGGTGACGATGTCCGGGAAATAGGCGTGGCCGAACTTGCCGACCAGCCCGCCGGACATACCGCCCACGAAGAGGGCGGGGGCGAACATGCCGCCGGACATGCCCGAGCCGATGGTGACCGAGGTGGCCAGCGTCTTGCCGACGATGATGTAACACATGCCCAGAGCCGGGATCTGGCCCAGGATGGCCAGTTCGAGCCAGCCGTAGCCGCCCGAGAGCAGCCCGCCCGTGATCATCCCGTCGGTGGCGGTATAGGGGTAGAGAATGCCGATGAGCCCCATTGCCAGCCCGCCGATGCCCATGGACCAGATCAAGCCGAGCTTTTCGCGAAGCGGAAAGAAGACGTGATATTTCACGAAGTAGAAGGTGCGGATGTACATCCACCCGGCAGCGGCGCAGACAAAGGCGAGCAGGACATAGAAGAACAGCTCGCGCGGGTCGTGGAAGGAAAAGCGTGGGATGCCGAAGATGGGATCGGTGCCGAAGAAGAAGGTAAAGATGGAGTAGGAGACCACGGAGCTCATGACCGAGGGCAGGATTGCCTCGGCCTCGAAGTCTTCGCGGTAGATGACCTCCACGGCGGTAAGTGCGCCGCCCAGCGGGGCGCGAAAGATGGCGCCCAGGCCCCCCGCCGCACCGGCGAGCAGCAGCCGCCGCCGTTCCTTGGCCGAGAAATCAAAGACCTTGGCCAGCCAGGAACCGACGCCCGCGCCCATCTGGGTGATGGGTCCCTCCCGGCCCGCGCTGCCGCCCGAGGCGATGGTCAGAACGGAGCACAGCCCACGGATGATCGCAACACGCGCCCTGACAATGCCCCCCTGGTTGTGGAAGGCGTTGATGGTGGCGTCGGTTCCGTCTGTGCCGCCGTCGATGGTCTCGGGAATGTATTTGTTGACCAGCCAGCCTGTGAACAGCCCGGTTCCGGTGGTGAAGATCGGGATGACCCACGGGCGAAACTCGCCCGCAGGCCCGTGGAAGATGCCTTCGCCCGCAGGTTCCGGCGAGACGATGCCGGCCAGGTTGTGCTGGATGACGAACTTGCCCACTTCCACCAGCCAGAAGAAGCCCACGGCCACCAGGCCGGACAAGACACCCACCAGCGTGCCGATGACGAGCCAGCGGAAGGCGGTCACCGATCTGTAGGATCTGACGAAATCGAGCCAGTAGTTTACGAACTGGGAAAGCAGAGACATTGTGCTACCTGTGTGTCGGGCTGTCTGCGAAGACCGGCCTGGTCAGTTTGATCTCGGCTTCCGGCTGGGAGAGAATCTGGCGGCCAAGGGCCACATCCTTTGCGATGCGGTCCTTGAGTTCGTCGATGCCGGAGAATTTTTTTTCATCGCGGATGCGCTGCACGAAATGGACACGGATGTCCGAGTCGTAGAGATCGCCGCTGAAGTCGAGTATGTGTGCTTCGACAGACAGGGCGTCGTTGCCGAAGGTCGGGTTCAGGCCGATGTTGGCCACACCCATGTGGACCTGGCTCCCGATTTCAACCCAGATGGCGTAGACGCCGGGCTTGGGGAACAGCTCGTCCACCAGCTTGAGGTTGGCCGTGGGGAACCCGAGCAGCCTGCCGCCGCGGTTCATGCCGCGTACGACCTGGCCCTTGACCTGATAGAACCGGCCGAGGAGGGTGCGCACCGGCCAGACCCTGCCCATCTGCACGAGGTCGCGGATGCGGGTGGAGCTGACCACGGCGTCGTCTATGGTAACGGGGTCGAGCCGGTCCACGGTGAAGCCGTATTTGATCCCCAGCTCAGTCAGGGTCTCGAAATTGCCTGCGCGGCCCTTGCCCAGGTGGTAGTCGTAGCCGATGATCATTTCCTTCATGCCCAGGCCGTCCACGAGGTACTTCCTGACGAACTCCTCGGGCGAGAGCCGGGCCATCTCCATGGTGAAATCGAGAAGCAGGCAGACTTGCGGGCCGACCTGGGAGATGAGTTCGAGCTTCTGCTCGGTCAGGGTGATGAACGGGGGAGCCGCGTCCTTTCTGAGGACCTGAAGGGGGTGCGGGTCAAAGGTGACGACAACGCTGGCCAGATCCTGGGACTTGGCCCGGGTGCAAGCCAGTTCGATGAGCTTCTGGTGGCCTTTGTGGACGCCGTCGAAGTTGCCGATGGTGACGCAGGACCCGGCGATGACTTCTCTGATGTCTTCTATGTTTTTGACGATGATCATTGTGTTGGTGCTTCGGCTGAAAGATGTGCAACGTACGCCAAAAAGCCCTGCTGTTCAAGGGCGGCCTGGCAGCCCTGGTTTTCACGGTGGCGGGTAGTCTAGTTGAGGTCCTTTTCGCGGTTTTCCATGGTCTTGAGCAAGGCTTTGAGTTCTTCTTTCTGGGCGTCCGTCTGGACGGCTTCGGGAATGCTGGCCGCAGCCTGTTGGTAGTGGTGGCGGGCCTTGCGCATGTCGAAGGAATAGACGGCGGCATAGGCAAGGTTGATGTTGCCGCCGAAGGAGTCGCCGGATTCGCCGAGGATCATGCCCAGGTTCTGATAGACCTCGGAGTCCTCGGGAACTATCTCAAGGACCGTGCGCATGTTGCCTGCGGCATGGGCGAAATCCTTTTTCTCTGCCTGGAGCCGGGCCAAGTAAAAGAGCGCGAGGGCGTCACGGTTGTCCTGAATGACAGCCTTTTGCAGATATCTCTGCGCCTTGTCGATGTCACCGGCCTTGAAATAGAAGATGCCTGCCTCCCGGACAATGAGGTGGTCTTCGCCATCCAGGTGCAGGGCCTGTTCGATGGATTCCCTGGCCTCGTCGCGGTTCTTCATCCGCTCCAGCACGATGCCCCTGCCGATGAAGTCCACGGGCGTGTACTCCTTGCGGCTCTTGTTGTCCCAATAGGCCAGGGCCGTGGTCGCCGGGGACATCTTCGCGCGAACGAGCATCTGCACCTTCACCAGCTTCGCGTTGTCGTCCTTGCGGGCCGTGAAAGCCTGGGGCATGCGCTTGATGCGGTCGTTCAGGTAGGTGACGCGCTCGGACAGGCCGGGGTGAGTGGACAGGTAGGACGGGATCTGCGAACCGGTGTCGAACCAGCGGTTCTTGAGCATCATCTCGAAGGTGTCGGGCATGCCCTGGGGGTTGTAACCGGCCAGGACCAGGGAGTTCAGTCCCACCTGGTCCGCCTCGCGCTCGTCATCCTGGGAGTAGTTGAGCATGGCGGCGGTGGCCGCGCCCTGGGAGCCGACCATGATCGCCTGCCCTACCTTCGAGGCCGAGCTGTTGCCCGCCACGCCGAGGAACGCGCCGGCCAGCACACCGGCCATGGCCAGCATGCCTACCTTGGACTGCTTCTCAATGCGGCTGGCCACATGGCGCTGCGAGACGTGGGCGAGCTCGTGAGCGATGACCCCGACAAGCTGCGACTCGGAAGTCACGTCCTGGATGAGGCCGGTAAAGATATAGATGAAGCCGCCGGGAATGGCGAAGGCGTTGAGGAGCGGGTTGGCAATGACCGCGCTTTTTATGCGGAAGGGCATGGGGCGTTTGGCCGCCACAACGCGTTGGACCAGATCGTCCACATAGCTCGTGATGTAGGTGTCGCCGACCATGGGCATCCGTGCCCGCACCATCTGGTCGAACTTGCGTCCCATCTCGTTTTCCTGCCGGATGGTCAGCTTGTTTTCAGGCAGGATTCCGGCGCGGGCCGAGGCCATGGGCGCGAGGACCAGCGCGATTGCCGCGAGCAGGGCAGGGAGTATGGATATATATCGGTTTGGCATCGGGTTCCGGGGTTTCTTGGTTTACCCATTGTAAACATTTATATCCGCATGGCAACCATGTGGCCCCGGTTGCACAAAAAAAGATGCGGCCCGAAGGCCGCATCGTGCAGATATATCCGTGGCCGCCTTGGCTACTTGCTCATGGAGTCGAGGAACTGGCGGTTGTTCTTGGTTCCCTTCATCCTGTCGCGCAGGAATTCCATGGAGTCGATTGAACTCATGGGGGCCAGAAGCTTGCGCAGGATCCAGACGCGGTTGAGCACGTCCTCGTCCAGGAGCAGCTCTTCCTTGCGGGTTCCCGAGCGGTTGATGTCTATGGCCGGGAACACGCGCTTTTCCGCCAGATGGCGGTCCAGGTATATTTCCATGTTGCCGGTTCCCTTGAATTCTTCGAAAATGACTTCGTCCATGCGGGAGCCGGTGTCGATGAGGGCGGTGGAGATGATGGTCAGGCTGCCGCCTTCCTCGATGTTGCGCGCCGCGCCGAAGAAGCGCTTGGGCCGCTGCAGGGCGTTGGCATCGATGCCGCCGGAGAGGACGCGGCCGGACGAGGGGGTCACGGCGTTGTAGGCGCGGCCGAGGCGGGTGATGGAGTCCAGCAGGATGACGACGTCGCGCTTGCGTTCGACCAGTCGTTTTGCTTTTTCTATAACCATCTCGGCCACCTGGACATGGCGGGTGGGCGGTTCGTCGAAGGTGGAGCTGACCACCTCGGCCTTGACCGTGCGCTGCATGTCCGTGACTTCCTCGGGCCGCTCGTCGATGAGCAGGACGATGAGGTCCACGTCGGGGTGGTTGGCGTTGATGGAGTTGGCGATGGTCTGCAGCATGATGGTCTTGCCGGTGCGCGGCGGGGCCACCAGGATGCCGCGCTGGCCCTTGCCGATGGGAGCCAGCAGGTCGATGATGCGGGAGGCGTAATTCTTGTCCCCGTTTTCCATCTTGAGCATGGATTCGGGGTAGAGGGGGGTCAGGTTGTCAAAGAGAACCAGGTTCTTGGAGTGCTCCGGCGGTTCGAAGCCGATCTCGCTGACCCGGAGCAGGGCAAAGTATCGTTCGCCCTCCTTGGGAGGCCTGATCTGGCCGGAAACCACATCGCCCTTGCGAAGGCCGAAGCGGCGTATCTGGGAGGGGGAAACATAGATGTCGTCCGGCCCGGGCATGTAGCTGTACATGGGCGAACGCAGGAAGCCGAAACCGTCGGGCAGGATTTCGAGAACGCCGTCACCGAATATCTGGCCGTTCTGGGAAGCGCATTGCTGAAGCAGTTCGAAGATCAGCTCCTGCTTGCGAAGGCTGCTTGGGTTTTCGACCTCAAGCTGCACGGCCAGGTCTGTCAGATCCTGCATGCTCTTGAGTTTGAGTTCGGCCAGGTTCAGCCGGTCGACCCCGTTGCCGTTCTCGGTGCCATTGCCTTGGGTGGGTTCTTTGGCGGTCTTTTTTTTGGCCATGTGTGGAATTTACCGTTTAAGGGTTGAAGAACGATTGCAATATATCTCAGGTCCTCAGCATGAGGCTTTCAAGCGAATGCGGGGCGGTGCAAGCCCGCGGAATGTCGTAATTGTCGGGAGAGGGCGAACCGGTCAGGTGATGCGGTTCAAGATGGTAAACTGAAAATTACCTCTTGTTAACGTTTCGTGAGCCTGGTCGGGCCCTTCAAAAAACTAGTATATTGGGATGATTCGATCAAGCCGCAGATGCGGCGACACATCCGGGTTACCCTAAACGACATGCCTTGACAAGTCTTCTAGTCTTTTTCCTCTTGGGCCTCCAGAACGTCGGCGAACATCTCGTTGATGTCGGCCTTGATGTCGTCCTGAGTGCGGTCCACCGAGTAGGCCAGTTCCATGGAAACCAGGCCCATGGCCTGTTCCAGGAGCCTGCGCTCGCCAAAGGAGAGTTCCTTGTCCTTGCCGATGAGAAAGAGTTCCTTGAGCACATAGGCAACGTCGGAGAGATCGCCACTCTTGAGCTTTTCGGAATATTCACGATAGCGCCTGTTCCAGTTCTGCCCGGTGTAGCCGGTGAAGCCGGTGCGGTCCTTGAGGGATTCGAAAATCTCCTGTCCGACGCGCAGACTGCACACCGGCCTGAGGCCGACGTTCCTGGCGTTGGCCACGGGAACCATCAGGGTCACATTGTTGCTCAATATGCGAACGATGTAGAAATCGGCCTTAACGCCACCGATTTCCTGGGATTCGACACGCTCTACGCGTCCGACACCCTGGGAAGGATATACGACCAACTCATTGACCTTGAACACTTGGGGAGAAGCTCCTTGTAATGGCAGTTGAAGAGGCAGAAGTACATCATAGCGAAAATGTGCAGAAGAGTCCATGCCTACCTACTTTTCCAACGTCTGTTGCCGCAGACCTTGTACTAGGCGGTGTTCCCGCTTTCCGGCGTCTCCATGGAGAATCCGTTGATGTGCTGTACGGCAAAGGCTGTGCCGCGTCGGTAGAAGATGTCGAGTCCCTTGACGGCATGGGCGAGGAGGTCCGGGATGCAGGCCGTGTCTTCGGTCGAAAAGGGGGTCAGGACCCAGTCGCTGATGTCAGCGTATTTTTCGGCGGGGCGGCCGATGCCGATCCTGAGCCGGTGAAAGTCCGGGGTGCCGAGGTGCTCCTCGATGGACTTGAGGCCATTGTGGCCGTTGTTGCCGCCGCCCTTCTTGAGCTTGAGACGCCCCAGCCCAAGGTCAAGCTCGTCGTGGACGACCAGCACGTCGTCGGATGTTAAGCCGTGGCGGCCGCATATCCTGGCCACTGCCTTGCCGCTCAGGTTCATGTAGGTCATCGGCTTTGCCAGGAGGCGGTAGGCTCCGGCGAACTTCACCCGCCACAGGTCGTAGTCGCCGGATTCCTCCAGCTTTTCGAGGTGCATGTTTTTGCGGTCCCCGGCCGTGGCCAGGAGACGGTCAACAAGCATGAATCCGATGTTGTGCCGGGTGGCTTCGTACTCTTTGCCGGGGTTGCCCAGGCCGACTATGACGCTTTTGTAGTCCATGGGTGCAGTGGTGTCCGTGTGGTTTCCGGTTCCCGGAGGGTGAGGCGATGAGGCATGATAGCACTCCGGCTCTCGGGAGGCAAAAAAAACCGGGGCGCGACAGGCGCGCCCCGGAAGGTCGTATCCTGATATGGAGAGCCTACTCGGTTTCTTCTTCAACCGCCTCTTCGCTCTCTTCCTCTTCGTCCTCCTGGTCTCCGGAGATGTGGAGAACGGCGTAGTTCTCGTCGAAGACCGGGGTCACGCCTTCGGGGAAGGCGATGTCCTCGATGTGGACGGAATCAAGCATGTCGAGTTCGGTGATGTCGATGACGATGGACTCGGGGATGTTCATGGGTTTGCAGATGACTTCGATGGTGTCACGGAACTGTTCCAGGCGTCCACCGAGCTTGACGCCCTTGGACTTGCCGACCAGCTCGTAGTGAACGGCGACCTTGATGTCCTTGGTCAGGTCGATGCCGAAGAAGTCGACATGCTCGGGCAGGCCGGAGACAGGCTCGTTGCGCACGCGCCACAGCAGGGCGGGCATGGTCTCTACCTTGCCGCCGCGATCCAGCACCAGCTCGAAGACCTGGGCGTTGCCCAGCTTGGAGTATGCTTTCTGCAGGGGGACGAGGCTGACCTGGACGGCGATGTTGGTTCCCTTCTGGTCGTAGTAAATGCCCGGCACTTTCTCCTGCAACCGAAGACGACGGTTGGGACCTTTGCCGGTCAGGGTGCGTTCCTGAACATTGAGTTTCAGCAGTTCTGCCATGATTGTTACTCCTTTTACGCCCTGGCCGTCACCTATTGACGGACGCTCGCGCTTTAAATGGTTGCCGGCCAGGGGTGCGCCACGGCGGCGTCACGACCCGGGGTGGGCGGGATATCTATACGAAAAGTACGCTCACCGACGATTCGGTGTGCACGTTGTTGATCGCCTTTGCCAGCAGGGAGGCCACGGAGCGCTGCTTGATCTTGCCGCAGCATGTCTTGTCGTCGCCCAGCGGGATGGTGTCGGTGACGACCACTTCGGAGAAGGCGGACTCCTCCAGGCGCTGGATGGCCGGGCCCGAGAGCACGGGGTGCGTCGCACAGGCCATGACGTCCTTGGCTCCGTTGTCCATGATCACGTTGGCTGCGGCGCACATGGTCCCGGCGGTGTCGATCATGTCGTCGATGACTACGGCCACCTTGTCCTTGACGTCGCCGATGATGTGCATCGCCTTGGCCTGGTTGGGTGCGTCGCGTCGCTTGTCCACGATGGCCAGGGATGCTCCGAGCCGCTTGGCGTAGGCCCGGGCGCGCTCGACGCCGCCGGCGTCGGGAGAGATGATGACGAAGTCGTCGTCGCGGTCGCGCAGATGTTCCATCAGCACCGGGGCGGCAAAGAGGTTGTCCACCGGGCAGTTGAAGAAGCCCTGGATCTGCCCGGCGTGCAGGTCGCAGGTGACCAGACGCTGCATGCCCGCCGCGGAGAGCATGTCCGCCACGAGCTTGGCGGAGATGGGCGCGCGGGGCACGACCTTGCGGTCCTGCCGGGCGTAGCCGAAATAAGGAACCACGGCGGTGACGCGCGAGGCGCTGGCACGCTTGAGCGCGTCCAGCATCAGGCACAGCTCCATGAGGTGGTAGTTGACCGGCGAGCAGGTGGGCTGGATGACGAACACGTCGTCGCCGCGAACGTTCTCGCCTATCTCGATGCGGATCTCGCCGTCGGAGAAGCGCTCGCGAAGTACGGGTGAGGGCTTGGTGCCCAGGTGTTCGCAGATGGCCTCGGCCAGGCGCGGGCTAGCGGAACCGCTGATGATTTTGAGCTCACCGTGCATTTTCAACCCCTGATTGTGAATTGCTAAGTGGCTGGGGCGGAAGGACTCGAACCCTCGAATGTCAGGACCAAAACCTGATGCCTTACCGACTTGGCTACGCCCCAGCAGGAAAAATCAAAGCGTCTGCACATGGACGCTCACCCCGTCCCGTTCCAGCGTTCGAGCGGCCAGACGGGCTGTCTCAACATTCCGAAACAGGCCGAACAGGCTGGCTCCCGAGCCGCTCATTGCGGCAGCAGAGGCCCCGTCGCGGATGAGCTTTTCCTTTATTTTCCGGAGTATTGGGTACTTTCGGAAAACCACGGATTCAAAGTCATTCACCACGGACAGGGGCGAAACGGGAGATGCGTTCTTAGTATCCAATGCCTGGGTTGTCAAGGATTCTTCCGGGCCGGGCGGGGTATTGGCCGCATCCCAGGCGCCGAAGGCCCAGGCGGTTTCCACATGGATGTCCGGGCTGGCCAGGACCAGGGTGAGCCCCGCCAGGTCG
>CAMYLL010000076.1 GCA_947259235.1 uncultured Pseudodesulfovibrio sp.
GGTGCCGCGGCCGCTGATCGGCACCGACGGCTTCCAGGAGACCGACATCACCGGCGTCACCCTGCCGATCACCAAGCACAACTACCTGGTGACCGAGGTGGAGGACCTGGCCTACACCCTCTGCGAAGCGTTCCACGTGGCGCGCACCGGCCGCCCCGGCCCACCGTGTGATGCACCATGACAAATCCACGCGCCGTTTTCCCTGACACGTCTCTTCCCGCATCCCCCGGAAAGCCGGGCGGCCCGAGCCGCCGTCTTGCCGCCCTGTGGTCCTGGGCCATGTACGACTGGGCCAACTCGGGCTTTGCCGCCCTGGTTCAGACCTTTGTCTTCGCCGCCTATTTTGCCCGGGCAGTGGCCGAGAACCAGACCCTGGGCACGGCCCAGTGGGGCAACATGATGGGCGTGGCCGGGCTGGTCATCGGCCTGGGCGGGCCGGTGCTCGGTGCCGTGGCCGACCGCAGCGGGCGGCGCAAGCCGTGGCTCGGGCTGTTCACGGGGGTGTGCATCGCGGCCACGGCCTGCCTCTGGTTCGTGCGGCCGGAGCCGTCCTTTGTCTGGCTCGGGCTGATTCTTGCGGGGCTTGGAACCATCGGCTCCGAGTATGCCATGATCTTTTACAACGCCATGCTCCCCGGGCTGGCCCGCCCGCGCGAGGTGGGCCGCTGGTCCGGCTGGGGCTGGGGGCTGGGTTATGCGGGTGGGCTGGTGCTGCTCGTGGTCGCCCTGTATGGCTTTGTGGAGCAGGGGGCGTGGTTCGGCCTGCCGCGCGAGGGCGCGGTGCACGTCCGGGCGGTGATGCCGCTGACCGCGCTCTGGTATCTGGTGTTCTGCCTGCCCCTGTTCCTCCTGTGCCCGGACGCGCCGTCGCGGGGCGTGCGCCTCGGCCGGGCCGCTGCCGAGGGGCTGGCCCAGCTGCGCGGCTCCCTGCGCAGCGTGCGCGACTATCGCCACATCGGGCTCTTCCTGCTGGCGCGCATGTTTTATAATGACGGGCTGACCACCATGTTCGCCTTCGGCGGCATCTACGCGGCCGGGACATTCGGCATGACGCCGAGCCAGGTCATCGTCTTCGGCATCGGGCTCAACATCACGGCCGGACTGGGCGCGGCGGCCTTTGCCTGGCTCGACGACCGGGTCGGGGCGCACCGGACCATCGTCGTGTCCCTGGTGGGGCTCGTGGTGCCGGGAACCCTCATCCTGCTGGTGGAGAGTCAGGCCCTGTTCTGGATTTTCGGGCTGTCTCTTGGTATCTTTGTCGGGCCGGTCCAGGCGTCGAGCCGGTCGTATCTGGCGCGGGTGGCCCCGGCCGAGGTGCGCGGCGAGATGTTCGGGCTGTTCGCCCTGTCGGGCAAGCTGACGTCGTTCATGGGCCCGCTGCTGGTGGGGTGGCTGACCCTGGCCTCCGGGAGCCAGCGCGTGGGCATGGCCTCGGTCATCGCGTTGTTCGTCATCGGGCTGGCGGGCATGGCCCTGGTTCCACCCGCCCCAATCCACACGGAGGAATAAATGACCACGCACTTTCGATTCGACCTGACCGATGAGGAAAAAACCTATCTGCGCGAGTTGGTCAAACTGTCCATAGCCAGCCGGTTTGACCCGGCGGGCGGGGTGAGCGGGCCGCCCGAGCCGCCCACCCCGGTCCTTCGCGAGCATCTGGGCGCCTTTGTCACCCTTGAGCTGGGCGGTTCCCTGCGCGGATGCATCGGCAATGTCCGTGGCTCGGGCGAGCTGTTCCGCACGGTCTGGAACATGGCCCGCTCCGCCGCCTTCGAGGACCCGCGCTTCCCGCCGCTGACCCCCGGCGAGTTCGAGAATGTGGAGTATGAAATCTCCATCCTCGGGCCCGTGGACAACTGCCCGGACCCGGCGCTGGTGGAGATCGGCCGCCACGGCCTGATCATGTCGCGCGACGGCCGTTCCGGCCTGCTTCTGCCCCAGGTCCCGGTGGAGTGGAAGTGGGACCGGGAGACCTTCCTGGCCCAGACCTGCGTCAAGGCGGGCCTGCCGCGTGACGCGTGGAAGGACCCGGTAACCACCATTCTCTGGTTCGAAGCCGTGATCTTCTGACGCCGCGCTCCGGTCGTGTGTTCCTTGGCACGGGCATGCGTCCGAATCCTTTCGAACTGTCCCGGTCGATTGGCCGGAAAGCGGCCCGGCTCAATGAAAAAAATATCGACAAGACGTCATGAGACACGCTATGGTTCTATCATTGAGACTGATGTCCGGCGGTTTCCATGCCGGGCCGTGCGCCCGGTGAACAGGCAACATGGATGAGGGAGAATGGCAACCCAGGACGAGAGCGCGAAAGGAAGCGGAGGCCCGGATCATCCACGGCCTGATGCACAGGGAGGGCGGGTGCGAAAGGCCGCCGGATTCCAATTGGACATTTCACCGGGAAAGGACGTGGCCGTCCTGATCCCCGGCTCCAGTAGCGGCTACCGCGGACGGATCGTGGGCTATTCGCCCTACGAGTACATCATCGCCCAGGTCAGGCTCCCGGCCGCCGTGCGCAGGGATCTGACCTTTGGCGGGCAGATAGTGCTCAAGTACGTGCAAAAGGGTACGGTCTACGGCTTCCGGGCGGGCGAGCTCAATTCCGTGACAGCTCCGGCCCCGCTCCTGATCCTCGAATATCCCGACTCCATAGAAAAGATAGAGCTGCGCCGCAACTCCCGGCACAGGTGCCAGATAGACGGCCTGCTCCACGCTCCGGACAAGGAACGCGACTGCCTGGTGGTCAATGTCAGCGAGGCGGGCTGCAAGCTCTCCACGCGGACGGACGTCCGCGACGCACTCAGGCAGACCAAGGTTGACGATGTCATGGCCGTTTCCATGAACCTGGGAACCTCGGGCGTGCTCAAGGTCCCCATCAGCGTGCGCAGCCTGAACTTCGAGGAAGGCATTGTCACCATCGGTTCCATGTTCGTGGATATCCGGCGTGACGAAGTGGACATGGTCCAGAGCTATCTTGAAAAGATCACGCGGCTGATGCCGCGCGGACAGGCCTGAGCGGAGTGCGGTCGAGATGATCAGGAAGCTCTCAATCGACGAACTGGAGCCCGGCATGGAAGTGGTCAGGCTATCGAGCGAGATATGGGAGCACCTGCCTTTTCTCTATACCCGGCCCGGCGTGCTGCAGACCGAGGAGCAGATCGAGAGCATCCGCAAGGGCGGCTACATGCACGCCTTCATCCATGTCCGCGATCCGGGCGAGTCCATGGACAGGAAGCTCGACCGGCTGGTGAGCGAGCGCGGGCAGAGCGCCCCGGCCAAGGAACGGGTTCCCTTCGAGCGCGAGATGGCGGCTGCCCAGGTCACCTATGACAACGCCATGCACCACGCCCGGCGGATCATTCACGACGTCAAGCTCGGGCGCAAGGTGGACTACGAGGCCTCGGTCCAGACCGTGGACGCCATCGTCGATTCCGCCATCCGCAACCCGGACACCCTGCTGTGCCTCTCCAAGCTTTCCAACTACGACGAATACACCTACGCCCACTGCATCAACGTGGCCGCCATCTCCGTGGTCTTCGGCGAGTATCTGGGGCTGTCCCGCGAGGAGCTCGTCAGGCTCGGCCTGGCCGGGATGATGCACGACCTGGGCAAGACCGCCGTACCGTCGCGGATCATCAACAAGCGCGCCCGGCTCACTGACAGCGAATTCGCGGAGATCAAGCGTCACCCGGAATACGGCTGCGACATCATCACCCGGCAGAACACGTTCGAGGAAGACATCCTCGAGGCCGTGCGCGACCATCATGAGAAGTGCAACGGCTCGGGCTACCCGGACCGGCGGACCCGCAAGGACATTTCCCCCTTTGCCCGGATTATCAGCCTGGCTGATGTCTACGACGCCCTGACTAGCGACCGCTCCTACAAGGACGCCATCCTGCCCAACAAGGCCCTGGCCATCATGTACGGCATGCGCGAGCAGGACTTCGACCCCAACGAGGTCCAGATGTTCATCAAGTGTCTGGGCATCTTCCCCTCCGGCAGTCTGGTGAAGCTCAACACCGGCTTTTACGGCGTGGTCTACGAGTCGAACCCCGCCCTGCCGCTCATGCCCAAGATCAAGATAATACTGGACGAGGATCTGCACCCCATCCCGGCCGAGATGGTGGACCTGGCCGCGGCCCAGGCCATGGGCAACAGGGATTTGGAGATTCTTGAATGTGCCGACCCTGCGGCCTACAGACTGTCACTCAAGCCCTATCTTACCCGGAAAGGATGATCGCCACATGGACAGAATGCATACCATCCAGCAACTGCTGGCAATCAAGGACACCGTCTACGGCCTACTCGAATGGGCCGAAAGCGTGAGCGATGATGAGTTCGCACGCTGCTGCTCGCTGGAAGAAGGGCTGCCAGAGGAGGTGCTGTTGCGGATGGAGGCGTTTTGCGCCCATTCGCGCGGGCTGGGTGAGAAATGTGCCAAGATCGTCGAGGGTCTTGACGCGCTGTGCCGGGGCATGGGCACCGAATGTGCCCGGGGGGAGGACGCATGACTGACATGAATCTGTGGATTGGCCTGGGAGTGCTCACGGCCGTCCTGTACATGATCAAGTGGCTCCAGGGGCGGCGCAAGGTCACGGTCTACCGCATCAGCCCGACCTCGCTCAAGCGGTCGAGGGATGTCATGCTCAAGGTGCTCCCGCTGGTGGAGGACGGGGCGGACGGCCATCTGGACGAGACGAGCCTGCCTGTGGACAAGACCACCGTCAAGAGCGCGGCCAAGATATTGGCGTATCACTTCTGGAAGGAAGCCCAGCATGAAGAGCTGGCGCGGACCAAGAACTGCTTCATCTCGCTGTCGCGGTTTCAGAACCGGGACCTTGAGCCGGATGCGAGGGAGCGCATTGCAACGCGGGAGCGGGCGCGGCTCGTGCAGGAGTTTGACTGCTATCTGACCCACACCTCATCGCGCAAGGGATAGCGGGCCTTGGCGGTCCGTTCGTCCTTTGCCGCCGTCCTTCCGATCACTTCCCGTCTTTCGCAGCGCCCTGTGCTGCCGCGCCCTGTGCTGCCGCGCCGTTTCGTATCTCGTCGAACCGGCTCCTGAGCCGGGCCAGGACGTGGTCGTACCCCTTGGGTGTATGGGGGATCATGCAGGCCGTGCAGTCCTTGACCCCTGATTCGAGCACCGTGTAGTTGCCGCCGCACTCCGTGAGGAAATAGAGCGGGCAGAAGCAGAAGAGGCAGTTGAACTCGTCCGGTCGCCCGGTCTTGTGGCAGGGAAAGTACTGGCACTCCCTGTTGTTGAAGAAGCGGTGGCTGTTTTTCATGGCTATTGGAAGAGAACCTGCTTGGCCGGTTCCTCGCACTCCGAATCCTCGGGATAGGGGTTGAAGGGGAAGGGGCGCTTGTTGTCGTTTAACGTGTTGAAGCGCATGAGCCGGTAACCGTACAGGGACAGGGCGTTGGTGAAGCGGCGCAGGGGTTCGCTGCGCTTCTTGGCAACCAGCAGGTAGCCGTACTGGAAGAGCACGGAGAGCTGGATGATGAATCCGGTCACTTCAAAGAAAATCATGCATACCAGCGTCACCAGGAGTCGTTTCAGAATCGCGCCTCTGTCTGCCGTGGTCGGTTTGGTCGCTGTGGTCATGGGGTCTCCTTGGTCATGGGTTGTTGCGTCTTGCGGCCCAACATAGCCCAAAAGGGCGTGCCGGAGCAAACCTTCTCGGAGCGGGAGTCGGATGGAGAAAGCCACGGTCCAGAAAAGGGTGGCCGGTTCCGTGGGCGCTCGTCTGTGGCGGCCACAGGCGCGTCAGGAAAAGACGATGTCCCGGACCCGTTCGTCCCAGTAGATGACCGAGGCCTCGGTCCGCTTGGTTATGGGAAATTTCTTGCTGCCGAAGTGGATGACGGCGCCCGGGTGGAGCAGGCGGTTGACCTTGATCTTGATCCCGGCCAGCTCCTCCTGCCGCGACAGGAGCACCTGGTTGATCTGCTCGGCCAGCGCCTTGCGCCGCTTGGCCAGCGCCATCCTGTGCTTGAGCACTTCGGCCACGGCCGCGCGTTTTTCCGGCTTGGTCCGGGTCAGGATGATCTCGACCGGGTCGGTCCCCAGGGCGGAGTCTATCTTCTTGATCGCTTCCTTGACCTTGCGCCGTTCCATACGCAGGGGCTTGTCTTCCTCGTGATCGATGCGCACCGCGATGGTGGTGGCGACCCCGAGCTCGGAGCCGAGCTCGTTGATCTCGATGCCGCGGGCGGTGACGATGTAGCCGCCCTGGACATGGCCCTTGCCCCGGGTCCCGATGAGGCGGCCTTCCGAATGGATGTCTGAGTTGGTGATGTCGTTGGCGATGATCACGTCGCCCCTGGCGCGGATGCGGGCGTTGGCAGTAAAGGCGGCGGAGACGCTGCCCTCGGCCTGCACCAGCCCCCCGTCGGCCATGAGAATGCCGCCGCTTACCTCGATGTTGCCGCCCGCCCGCACCGTGGCGCTCTCTATGGACCCGGCGACCACGATATGTTTGGGCGCGGACACGGAAAAACCGGCCTGGATGGAGCCGAGGACCTTGATCGAGCCGTGCTCCACCGTGACGTTGCCCGAGCTGAGGTCCACGTTGCCGGGGACGATCAAACACTCGGTGACCGCCAGGACGTTGTGCTCCATGGTCATGATGCCCTTGGCCTTGGACAGGAAGGTCGCCTTGTCCTCCAGCATCACGACGTTTTCGCCCAGGTGGACGTGCAGCTCCTTGCCCCCGCTGGCCGGGATGGTCTTGCCGTAGATGTCTATGCCGCCTTCGCCCGTGGTGGGCGGATGCAGCCGGGCGATGGTCTGGTTGGGCTCCACCATGGGATAGGCGCCCCGGTCGCGGAAGTTGAGCCGCCCGGATTCGTCCTCCGTGCCCGCCTCCTCCCGCGTGGAAACGAGGTGTTCGAGCCAGCCGTCGCGGCCCGGGATCGGATGCTTGCCAGCCACCAGCACCTGGTTGGGCAGGGGCAGGCCCTGCTCTTTGGCCCGCCCAAGCATGGCGTCGATGCGGTCAAGGTCGATGTCGATGATCACGCCGTGGTCGCGCAGCTCCTTTTCGATCCGGGCCGGGGTGATGGCCTGACCCCTGAAATCCTGGTGGTGGACAGTTCCCTTGATGGCGATGGCGTCTTCGGAAATGTGTGGGATGGGGTCGACGGTGATGGCCCCTTCCTTGAGTCGGGCCATGCCCCACACGCGTGAGGCATAGGAGTTGGTCAGGGGGTCGAGGTCCACGTTCTCGCCCAGGGTCACCGCGATGTCCGTGGGCTCGAAGTGCTCCTTGGTCGGGATGGTTCTTCTGTCGATGGTCTCGCCGGGCCGGGCCGTGACCGGGGGGCGCTTGCGGGCGAAGCGATCGCCGGGAAAGACGGGGAACTCCAGGTTGCCCAGGGCGACCAGGGACGCGTGCCGTGGCTCCTGGACCTCGACGCCGCGCACCAGGATGATGCGGCGCATTTCGTCGTCACGCTGAATGGCGTCGATGACCTGCTTGGCCGCCTGGATGTCGACGGGCAGGAGCACCCCGGCAGCGGCCACCTGGCGGCACAGCAGCTCCACGGACGGGCCTTCACCCCCTCCCTCGGGCGGGGTGTAACGGCTGACGCCGAGCTTCATGCCGTCTTCGGACATGGCGAAGCGGAACTGTGCGTCGCGTTTTTCCGCCATCAGGTCCTCACGGGGAATCCGATCTGATCATGGAGAGCCGTTCCAGGACCGTCGGCGCGGTGGGGGATGATGTTTGCATTGCTGGTCAATAGTGATCCTGTTTGTGCAAAGCCTCGGTGGACTGGGTGAATTTTCGTAACACAGGGGGCGAGTGCATGGCAACTTGGCGATTGCGCTCAGGGCAGAGTTTTGCCGGGCCGGGAGAGCCGCCAGAAAAGTTCTTCGAGCATGGCCGCCAGATCGGCGTAGATGCCGCCAGGCTCCGGGGCCAGGCCGAAGAGGGCGCGGCGCTGCTCGCGCAGCCCCTGGGAGGATACCGCGTCCGGCGAGGAGTGAAACATGGTCATGGCCAGACGCTCGGCCAGCAGGTAGCCGGACAGGCCGTTGACCAGCAGCTCCATGAGGGTCTTGAAGGTCGGTGTCTGGTCGCGCCAGAAGGCGAGGGTGGCGTCGTCAGGCTCATGGGCCATTGCCTCGCAGATGAGGGAATAGAGGGCGTTGATGCCCGCGCCGGGGATGCCGCGCCGCCAGCCGATGAGCCAGGGCGTGCGCCAGAAGAGGAGAAAGTGACTGGTCCCGGTGGCGATGACGCCCTCCATGGCGCGGCGTGCGGCCAGGAGCGCCGGGTCGTCCCAGACCACGGGGCGTGCGGCCAGGTCCCAGGCCGGGATCGGGCCGGTGGCAGCCTCGCGCACCAGCGGCTCCTCCGGCGTTCCGGCCAGCGCTTGGCCGAGCATGTGGGCCAGCCAGCGGTTGGCCTGGGGCGAGGCGGGGGTCTCCAGGTGGACGTAGCTCAGAATCGTGCGTCCCGCGCCAAAGGCGTTGGCCGTGACTGCGGGCGTGCCTTCCATGAAGCCCGGGTCCAGGTGGATGCCGTAGAGGTTCTCCCAGTCGGCCATGGTTCCCCTGGGCAGAGTGGAGAGGTTGAGGTCCGCCACCCAGAAGTCCGGCCCGGGCTTGCCGTAGCGGGCCAGCACCGTGACGGAGTCGTCCACCGGGTCGAACCGGCCCGGCCACCAGACCGGGAGCATGGCCGGGGCGTCGCACATGTGGCCCGGAACCAGCGGGTCGTCCGGGTTCAGGACGGCCTGCACGTGGCCGGAGAGGAAATGGTGGAGGCGGTTCTTGTAGCCCTTGCGGGTCCAGGGGGAAAGGCCCAGGCCGTATGGCCCGGTCAGGGCCAGCCCGGCTCCGCCGCAAAAGCCCAGATAGGTTCCGCCGGAGTGGACGAACTCGCAGACCGCGTCCATGCCGGCCACGCCGAGGCGGTCTGCCTTGCCCTTGGCCCGGCCGCCGGGCACGAAGAGCAGCGCGGGCCGTTGCCCGTCCTTGCCTAAGAGCGCTCCTTGGGCTATCTCAGAGCCGCGCACGAGGCGGTAGGGGATGCCCCACGCGTCAAGGGCGCGCGCGGCCAGCAGTCCCCAAAAATGGGATTCGTCCCAATATATATGTATGCTTGACATAATCGGCTCCCTCGACAAGGGTAGTGCGCACGCTACCAACGGCCACGCGCGACTGCAAGTGCCCAGTGAATATTTTTCCATATCCGGGGGAAACTTTTGGCAAAAAGTTTCCCCCGAATCCGCTTCGAAGCGTTCCGGGGCGGTGTCGCCGGGATGACTGGGCGGGGAGGAACCCCCTCGGGCCGTGCGTGAGCGCGCGCCGGGGAGCGCTCACGCAAACATCGTACACGAGCAAGCAAGAACAACCTATCCACGCCGCCACTTCTGCCCGGGCCCCAACATCCCGCA
>CAMYLL010000077.1 GCA_947259235.1 uncultured Pseudodesulfovibrio sp.
GCCGCCGTGCTCTGCGATCCGCGCGGCCTGGGCGCGGGCGTAGTGGCGGGTTGCCTCGGCGTCGAATTCCGGATGGAACTGCACCCCCCAGGTGTGCCGCCCCAGGCGGAAGGCCTGATGCGGGTCGTGGTCGCTGGCGGCAAGGATCGCGCTGTTCGGCGGCAGGGTCAGCGCGGTCTGCGAGTGGGTGACATGGGCGGGGAAGGCGGCGGGGAGTCGCGAAAAGAGCGGATCGGCCCCGGCCTCGGCGGTCAGGGTAACGGTCACGGTTCCGATCTCCGGGCCTTGGGGGTGATATCCGGCGCGCCCGCCCAGTGCATGGGCCATGAGCTGATGGCCGAAGCAGATGCCGAGCAGGGGCAGCCCCGCTTCATGCGCCAGGACCAGCCAGCGGCCGGCGACCAGCATCCAGTCGGCGTCGTCTGTGACCATGTCGTGGGAGCCGGTGATGACGCATCCTGCCAGTTTCTCCGGTGCGGGCAAGGGGTCGCCCCTGTGGACGTCCGCAAAGCAGACCTGACCGGAATCAGGGCCCATGCCCGATGCGGTCCAGTGCTCGAAGTCGCCTCTGGCGTGGGCAAGCTCGTCAAAGGTGGATCCTGTCTTGAGGATGAGAATGGGATTTGTGACGGACATGATGACAACACCCTGGCTTAACTGGTTAAGGAACGGTCGGATTTTCTCCCACGCGAGCGTTCAAGTCAAGCTGGGGCTTGCGGACGGCTTGTACTCCCGGTTCGAAATGCGGTATCAGGGATGAAACAACGGAGCAGTCATGATGCATTCATATTCCGGGACATGGAGTCGCCGCCGGTTCATACGGGCCGGGGCCATGACAGCCGTGGCCGTGGCCCTGGGCGGGTGCGCCAAGAATCCGGTTACGGGCCAGAGTCAGCTGATGCTGGTGAGCGAGACTCAGGAAATAACCATGGACAAGCAGGCCGCGCCCCATCAGTTCTCGGCCGACTACGGGCCGGTGCAGGACGGCGCGGTCAACGGCTACGTGGATGGCGTGGGCCAACGGCTGGCCGCCACCAGCCATCGGCCGGACATGCCCTACAGTTTTCGCGTGGTCAACGCCAATTACGTCAACGCCTATGCCTTTCCCGGCGGCAGCATCGCCTGCACTCGCGGCATCCTGCTGGACATGGACAATGAGGCCGAGCTGGCGGCTCTGCTCGGTCACGAGATAGGCCACGTCAACGCCCGGCACACGGCCTCGCGCATGAGCACCCAGATGCTGGCCGGAACCATGGCCGGTGTGGGCGGAGCGGTGATCGGCGCCAAATACGGCGGGGCATGGGCCTCGCTGGCCTCCGGCATTGGCGGGTTCGGCGTGGGCGCGCTGCTGGCATCCTACAGCCGCGATGACGAGCGGCAGGCGGACAGCCTGGGCATGGAATACATGACCCGGGCGGGCTACAACCCGGACGGCATGACAGGCCTCATGGACATGCTCAACGCCCAGCATGACTCCCAGCCCAGCGCCCTGGAGGTCATGTTCTCCACACATCCCATGAGCAGCGAGCGGCTGGAAACGGCGCGGAAGATGGCGAATGGCAAATACCTTTCCGCCAGGGAATACTCGCTCTACCGCGAGCGGTTCATGGACAACACCGCCTCCCTGCGCGCCATCAAGCCCGCAGTCTCCGAACTGCAAACCGCCGAGAAACTCCTGGGGAAAAAGAAATACAACGAGGCCGAGGGGCACATTGCCACAGCCCTTAAACAGGTTCCGGGAGATTATGCCGGGCTGATGCTGATGTCCAAGTGCATGGTGGCCCAGGAACGGTACTCGGACGCGCAACCCTATGCCGAACAGGCACGGAAGAGCTATCCGAGCGAAGCCCAGGCCATGCAGCTCGACGGCCTGCTCTCGCTCAAGACGAAAAAATACGCCGAAGCCTTCAACAACTTCGACGCCTACGAAAAGGCGCTTCCCGGCAACCCATATACCGCCTTCTACAAGGGCTACTCCCAGGAAGGCATGGGCCACACCCGTGAAGCCGCCCAGGAATACGTCCGCTTCCTCAAACAGGTCAACGAGGGCGACCAGGCAAAATACGCCTACTACAAACTGGTGGAATGGGGCTACGTGAAGGGCAATGCGACCCCGGTTGCAAACCCATTAACCGGTCTCGCCTAGCAGGACGCCGAGGCGGGCACGATTGCTTCGTTGCTGCGCCCGGGGCAAATCCTCGCGTAGGGGGGACTACGCGTCGGCCTTGCCCCGTGCTTGCGCCTTGCCGCTCGCGCCGCAGGCTCACTTGGGGTCCAGGGGCCTTGGCTGGTCGTTGAAAAAGACGACATTTTCCAGATCTGCTTTCGTGGTTTTGAGCGTCTTGCACAGAGTCTTGGTATCGCCTTGGTCAGCCGGGTGGATGCCCACCGCGATAACCGCGCCGGTATCCAAGTCCACAGTCTGTTCCGGCTTGCAGGCCAAGCAGTTGCCGCCGTTTTTATTTAGTGCAACCTTGGCTTCGGGATAGGCTGGAGATTCCCAGTCTTTGCTGGACGCTTTCTTGCCTTTGCGGTGTTGATCCATACGGGGCAAACCGTCGTTCGTCGGCGTGTGCATGCCGCTCTCTTTGGCCATGCGATCGCCTTGCACAGGCCAGCTTTGGCAATCACGTCGAGTACCCAGGTGAAAAATTCTTGGTGAAGCTCCAAGGACAAACGTGAACGATTCCGGTTCAGGCTGGAGTGATCAGGCACGGACTGCCCGGCATCCAAGAGCAAAAACTCCCGCAGAGCAAGCGAGTCAGCGCAACGCCATTCAATACTCCGCTCGGACTCAATGCCTTCGAAATTACGAACCAAATGCATGCGAGAATATCGGCCAGAAGGGATGGACGGGCGGCCTTGGCGGGAGGCGTACAGAGGTGCGCAAAGCTCTTCTGCAAAACTGTCAATCCCTGCTATTTCAGCAGGGATTGAAGCCGGTCATACAATGCATGACCAGGAGACGTCGGAATTTCATCCCGAGCTCAGAAAATCTTCCCGTTCCGATCGCCCTGCTTTCCCAAAGTCATGCATCCCCCTTGCGCTTCGGGATATTGCCCTTGATTTGGAAGACTTATTCAACTTTCAGGTAGAAGCCATGAGAGGCTACTAGATAGCGGCACCACCTTTCCCGGGCCTTGGCAAAGGCGAGGATCTCGTTATTCGGTGACGGGCCCGGCCTTATTCCAGTGGCGTTGGTTGCGCGTGAAAATTTGCAGGGGCGTGCCGCCGATGGATCGGATGTGGTCCATGGCCATCTCCAGCTCGGCCGAGGTGGGCATGTGGGCCCCGACAAGGGGAATCCTGGTTGCGTCATACTCATGTAACATGAATGACCTATACTCATGCTGAACAACGTCCTAACCCCAACCTTCACAGCCAAGGAGTCCGCCGTGGCAGACAAGAAAGTCCTGTTCATCTGCGTTCACAACAGCGCCCGGAGCCAAATGGCCGAAGCATATCTGAACAAGTTCAGCCAGGAGTTCGATGCCCACAGCGCTGGACTGACCCCCACCCGGATCAACCCCCTGGTGGTCGAGGTCATGGCCGAGGAGGGGTTCGACCTGGCGGGGAAAAAGACCCAAAGCGTGTTCGACCTGTTCCGGGACGGCAAGCTCTTCCAGTACGTGATCACGGTCTGCGACGAGTCCACCGAAGACCAGTGCCCCATCTTTCCCGGGGTCACTACCCGGCTCCACTGGCCCTTTCCCGATCCGGCATCCTTTGAAGGCAGCCACGAGGAAAAGCTGGCCTCCATCCGCGAGGTCCGCGAACTGATCAAGAACACCATCCAGTCCTTCATTGCCGAGCACGGCGATGCGGATTAGCAGGCTGTTGGAAATCAGCCTGCGCGGACCGGAAACGAGCCGCTTCGGACTTATTCAGCATCCTGTTAGGCCCCTGGCGGGTCCGGGCAGCGCCCGGCCGCCGGAGGCCTCTTCTCTTCTCTTCTCTTTTCTTCCCTTCTTTTCTCTCTCTCTCTCCCGCCTTCCCGTTATTTTTTCCGTCTCCCGGCCGTTCTGCGGGCGGGGTTCAGGACCACTTCGAGCGTCATTTCCGTGGCGGCGGCGTCGAGGAAGGCGCGCACTTCGCGGCCCAGGTGCGGGCTGTAGCGCAGTTCGAGAATCCCCTTGAATTTATTGGTCACCGTGAAGATGCCGAGGTTGTCGTAGCCTTCGAGCAGGAAGCGGAAGAGGCCGATCTTCGACGGTTCGACGCGCACGTATGTCCGCGCGGAGAATTGGGGCGGCGGCGGGCAGAGGCGCTTGCGGGGTTTTCTTCTCGAGGTGTTTTTCATGGCTTAGGTCCTAGTCGGAGTCGGCGGGAATGGCAATGGCCGGGTTGGACGCGCGGTCGGCGGATTGCTGGCGTTCCAGGGCCATGATGGTCCGGCGGGCGTACCAGAAGGCGACGCAGGCGGCGCACCAGACGATGGCCGCCACGGACAGCCACAGGGAGAGGATGCCGAACCCCATAACGGTGGTGAAGAGGGTGAACAGGGCCAGGGGGGCGACAACCTGGCGGCCAAGGCCCATCCAGATGGCGAACATGGGCCGCTTCATGCCTTGCAGGGCCGAGGTGGAGACGAAAATGACCACGTATCCGAACAGGGTGAAGGCGTCGACGTGCAGATAGCCCGCGCCGATGGCGATGACGGACGGGTCGTCCGTGAACACGGACATGAGCGGCCGGGCGAGGATGAGCAGGGGAACGCACAGGGGCAGGAGCACGGCCGCGCCGTATTTGAGGTTGGTGCGGAACGTCTCGTGGATGCGGTCGAGGCGGTTGGCCCCGTAGTTCTGGGCGGTGATGGTCAGGGAAGCGACGTTGAGTCCGATGGTGGGCAGCAGGATGATCTGGTCGATGCGGGTGGCGATGCCGTAGGCGGCGGTGGCCTCCGGTCCGAACCGGCCCACGAAGCGGAAGATGACGAAGAAGCCCAGGGCGATGGTCATGAAGTTGAGGCTGGCCGGGAACCCCTGGTGGGCGATCTCGGCGATGACGGCGGGTCTGGGGATGAGGTTTTTGCCCCGGTTGGTCTTGAGCAGGCCGGTCTGCCGGGCCTTGATTGCCAGATAGACGCAGCCGCCCGCCTGGAGCAGCACCGTGGCCCAGGCCACGCCCGCGATGCCCATGGCGGGCAGGCCGAACCCGCCGAGGATGAACCACGGGTCCAGCGCCACGTTGAGCAGGGCGGTGACGACGAGCACGTTGCGGAAGCTCTTGGTGTCGCCTCGCGATTGGAGGACGGAGTTGAAGAGGTAGAGGAAGACCGAGGCTGCGTTGCAGGCAAAGATGGGGTTCATGTAGGCGAGGCATTTTTCGAGATATTCGCCGCCGCCGAGCCACGCGAAGACGGGCGGCGCGAAGCTGAGGCCGAGCCAGGCCAGGAGCGCGCTCAGGGCCACGCCGAACCCGAGCATCTGCACGGCCACGAGCGATGCCTGCTCGCGGTCGCGCCCGCCCAGGGCCGCGCCCATGAGGGCCGTGGCCCCGGTGGCTATGCCGCTGGCCAGGGAGGTGATGATGAAATAGACGGGCAGCGAGAGGGCCAGCGCGGCCACGGCTTCGGTGTCTATTCGCCCGGCCCACCACGTATCCACCACGTTGAACATGGTATGGAAGAAGAAGCCCACGCTGGCGGGTATGGCCACCTGCCTGATGACATCACGCACGGGGCGCGTGGTCAGGTCCGTGGTGTCGATGGGGATGGTGGGGGTGCTCATGAACGCACCGTAACAGAAAAGGGCCTCGAAACCGAGGCCCTTTGTTTTGTCCGGGGGAGAAATGTGAACGGGCTATTTCAGGCCCAGTTCCTTCTTGAGGTGCTGGAAGTCGATGTGGTCTGCCACCAGCTCCGCGCCCTGCTTGATCTTGATGGCGTCGCGCAGCTTGTGGCGGGAGAGGATGTCGTCCATTTTCTTGGCCACGGTGAAGGTGTCCTCGCGGACCATGATGATGGGCGTTTCAAGGACCTCGGAACGGGTCAGGATGATGTCGTTGGGGTAGAGGTTGCCGGTGAGGACCAGGCAGGGGCAGTCCCCCTCCAGGGCCACCAGCTGGACGTCCGAGCGGTCGCCGCCCACGATGATGGCGGAGTTTTTCTTCTTGCGGAAGTGGGTCATGAAGTTCTCCACCTGCATGGTGCCGATGAGGAAGGTCTCGACCACGCGCTCCGCCTTGTTGTGGGCGGAGATGATCTTGCCGCCCAGGCGGTCGGCCAGGTCGCCCACCTTGATGGCGCCCATGAGCGGGTCGTGGGGGATGACGCCCAGGATCTTGATGCCCTTGCTCTCCAGGGCGGGGCCCAGGAGCTGGTTCACCTCATCCATGAAGTGGGGCGGGATGTCATTGAGGATGACGCCCGCGAGCTGGTCGCCGAGGTGTTCCTTCATGACCATCAGGTAGTCGTACTTCAGCTCTTTCTGGAAGCGGTCGATGATGATCGCCTTGATGCCCAGCTCCTTGATGACCGAGATGGCGTCGGTGTTGCAGTATTTGCCGGAGTACATTGAGCCGGAACCGGCCACCAGGGTGATGTCCCTGGACTCGGAAATATTCTTGTAGCCGTCGACGATCTTGTCGAGGAGTCCTTCCATGTTGCCGGAGAACGCCTTGACCTTGAAATCCTGGGTGACGACCACCGGGGAGACCAGCTCGGGGTCCTCGTTGATGCCCAGCACGTCCTGGACAAAGGCCGCGTCCTCGTCGCCGAGCTTGCCGCCGATCTCCATTGGCATGGCGCCGACGGGCTTCATGTAGCCGACATTGAAGCCTTCCTTCTGAAGCCGCAGGCCCAGACCCATGACGATCATGTTCTTGCCTGAATATCCGGTAGTCGAACCAATGTAGAGACCAGCCATGCCGTATTTCCTCCCGGGTTGAAAAACGAGCGCGCGGCTTCCGGCCAACGGCTCATCATGATGACTTTGCGAAATAATCAGCCGATGGTCAAGCGCAGGTCCGAGACGAGCGCGCCGTCGGCGTTGACCAGGACCGGGCTGAGCACGGCCTCCTGAATCCCTGGAAAGTCCGTCGCCATCTGCGACATGGACAATAAAATATCCTCTATGGCCGCCAGGTTGACGGGCTCCTCGCCGCGCGCCCCCCGAAGCAGGGGGAAGGAGCGGATCTCGCGCACGATGTCCTGGGCGTCCTGGAGTGTCAGGGGAGCCAGCCGGTAGCTGACGTCGCCGAGCATCTCCGAGAGCGGCCCGGCCAGACAGAAGGAGAGCAGCGGTCCGAACTGCGGGTCCTGGGTGAAGCGGACCTCCACCTCGCGTGCCTTGACGGGGCCCATGGTCTGGACCAGACAGCCCGCGAGATAGGCGTCAGGCCGCTTGCGCTGGGTGCGGCTGGTGATGTCGAGCCATGCGTCGCGCACCTCGCGCGGGGTGTGCAGGTCGATGGCCACGCCGCCCACGTCGCTGCGGTTCTGGATGTGCGGCGAGACGATCTTGAGGGCCACGGGGTAGCCCAGCTTCTTGGCGGCGCGCACGGCCTGATCACTGGTGCGCACCAGCCGCGTCTCGGGAACGGGCAGCTCGTAGGCTGCGGCCACGCTCATGGCGTCGTCAAAGGGCAGTTCGTTCAGGCCGAGCTTGCGCGCCTTGGAGATGACGTATTTCGCCTTGCCCTTGTCGCGGCGGAAGCAGACCTCCACCGGGTATGGGCGGTTTTGCCAGCGATAGTGGGCGAACATGGAGGCGATGGCCCGGATGGCAGGCTCGGGATAGGCGTAGCAGGGGATGCCCGCAGCCAGGAGCATGTCGCGCCCGGGACCGATGCGCTCGTGGCCCATGAAGCAGGCGAAGATCGGCTTGTCGCAGTCCTTTGCCGCGTCGATGACGGCCTGGGCCGTGGCTTCTATCTCGGCCGAGGCCGTTGGCGTGAGCAACACCAGGATGGCGTTGGTGATCTCGTCCTCGGCCACGCACTGGAGGGTGGCCCGGTAGCGCTCCGCCTTGGCGTCGCCTATGATGTCGATGGGGTTGTATATGGCGGCAAAGGGCGGCAGGACCTCGGTCAGGGCCTGCAGGGTCTTTTGCGACGGGCGCGAGAGGTTGAGGCCCGCCCCTTCGCAGGCGTCGGCCGCCAGGATGCCCGGGCCGCCGGAGTTGGTGATCACCGTGAGGTTGTTCCCGCGGGGCAGCGGCTGCTCGGCAAAGGCGCGGGCCAGGTCGAAGAGCGCCTCCAGGTCGTGGACCTCGATGATGCCCGCCTGCCGAAAGGCCGCGGTGGAAGCCACCAGGGACCCGGCCATGGACCCGGTGTGGCTCGATGTGGCGCGTGCGCCGGACGGGGTGGTTCCCGCCTTGATCATGATGACCGGTTTCTTCTCGGTCACGGCGCGGGCCTTGCGCAGAAATTTTTCGCCGTCGTCCACGCTCTCCAGGTAGCCGATGATGACCTTGGTCTGGGGATCGTCCCCCAGGGCCTCCAGGACGTCCGCTTCCGACAGGGCGGCCTTGTTGCCCAGGCTGACGAACTTGGAAAAGCCGAACCCCTCGCCGTCGGCCCAGTCGAGGATGGCGGAGCACAGCGCCCCGGACTGGGAGAAGAAGCCTATGGACCCTGCGGCCGGTCTGGCCTGGGCGATGGTGGCGTTGAGCCCGCAGGCGGTGTTGATCAGCCCCAGGGAGTTGGGTCCGAGCAGGGTGATGTTCTTCCTGCGGGCCAGGTCGGCCATTTGCATTTCCAGCTCGAACCCGTCGCGGCCCGTCTCGCGGAATCCGGCGGTGATGACGCAGACGGCGCGCACGCGCGCCTTGGCCAGCTCTTCCATGGTGCGCAGGACGTCCTTGCGCGGCAGCAGGATGACGGCCAGGTCCGGCGGGTGGGGCAGTTGGGAGATGGACTGGTAGACGCGCAGGCCGAGGATTTCACCACCCTCGGGATTGACGGGAAACAATTTCCCCCTGTACCCTGCGCCCACGAGATTTGAGAGCACGATGTGACCGAGCTTGCCCGGCTTTCTCGATGCGCCGATAACGGCGACGGAGTCGGGATCGAACAGGGGGCGAAGGTTTGCGTCTGATTGCATATACCACTGAGGGGGTTGAATGGACACCGGCGACCTGCAGCAATGTATTCACCATAGGTTTGGGCAAGTCAAGCTTATGGAGACCGCGCTTACCCACAGCTCCTACGCCAACGAGCAGGAGGCTGAGGGCGACAATGAGCGGCTTGAGTTTCTCGGCGACGCCGTGCTTGAGCTGTGCATCTCCGAAGAGGGCTTCCGCCGTTTTCCCTGCGCCCCGGAAGGGCAGTTGACCCGGATACGGTCGCAGTTGGTCAAGGAGAAGAGCCTGGCGGCCATCGCGCGCAACCTTAACCTGCACGAGCATATCCTCCTTGGCAAGGGCGAAGAGCTCCAGGGCGGGCGCGACCGGGACGC
>CAMYLL010000078.1 GCA_947259235.1 uncultured Pseudodesulfovibrio sp.
TCCTTTGCGGCCATCGGCCTTGCCACCAACTTCCGTGAGCTGCGCCACTACTTCAAGGGCGGCAAGCCGCTCATCCTGTACGCAGTGGGCCAGTCCTTCAACCTGGCGCTGACCCTGCTGATGGCCTACATCATGTTCTATCTGGTCTTCCCGGACATCACCGCCACCATTTAACGCATACACACCCCACCCCCCGGGCGGGGGAGGAGCCTCGGGTTCCTCCCCCGCCCACCCACTGAAAGGAGATCGTGATTAATACCCTCGCAATGGACGCCCCCCTTGAGGACACGAAGCGAAACAGCGAAACGCCCGGCAAGCCGGGGCTGGCCCGCAGGCTGTTGTCCCTGGCCGTGGCGATAATGGCTGTCTGGAGTTTTGTCTTCGTCGCAGCCCCCCAGCTTGTGCACGTAGTGCCCGAGTTTCAGGCTCTGGCCACGTTCGTCAACGAATCGGGCATAGAAACGGGGGAGTTCTACTATACGGATGTGGAGATCGTCGGCCACGCGGACCACAACGCGCGCAGTTCGATGGAATATATGCCCCACGGACCGGGGCCGGAGTAGCGGCCGGGCTTGGGCGTTATCCGTCGTCGCCCGGCTTGAACATGGCGTCTATGAGCTTGGGAGCGCCGATCAGGTAGAAACCTGTCCGGCTCACGGCGCCGACGAAATACGCCAGTTGCTCCATTTCACTCTGGCCCAGGCCGAAGGTGCGGAAGTAGACCGAGAAGCTCAGGATCAGAACCAGGGTGCAGAGTATGGCCACGGGCACGGAGGACGAGAGGCGCATGAAGCACGCCTCGCCGGGAATCTCCTTGCGCAGGAACAGGGTCAGGCTGGCAACGCTGCGGAGCAGGCCGGTCCATGCCCGGGTAAAGGCGTCTGCGGTGATGACGCCTGTCACGACCGCGGCAAACAGCAGGATCGCGGTTTCAACCATGTGTGCTCCTTGAGGTTTGCTTGTCCACTCATACTTTGAAGTCTACGGTCCGCAAAGCGGCGAAGTCAAGTCAGTGCTTGACGACCGGCCGGGTCTGCGCTTTAGAGTGCTGAAAGGCGGCAGATATGAATTTCCCACGACCCTATTCCCTCCAAGGCAAATTTCTCATCGGACTGATCGGGACGGCGCTGGCCATCGGCGGCATCCTCTTCGCGGTCTTTTCCTATTACATGAGCAAGGTCCTCGAAAACGAGGTCCGCGAGAAAGCCTCACTGGTCCTGTCCCAGGTGGACGCCGTCCAGGGCTACGTGCGCGGCGTCCTGCGCCCGAGGATGTATGAAAAGCTGCCGGACACCTTCATCATAGAGGCCATGTCCACCTCGTTCATCTCGCGAGAGGTCATGGGCCGGATCACCGACGGGCAGGCCCGGCACATCTACCGGCGGGTGGCCATTGGCGCGCGCAACCCGGACTTCGAGGCCAACGAGCTGGAGCGGGGGATGGTGGAGCGGTTCCGTACAGACCCGGCCCTGACCCGGTGGGAAGGCTACCGGACCGTGGACGGGGTTAAACATTTCGTCATGGCCAGACCGGCTGTCTTCAAGGAATCCTGCCTGCGCTGTCATGGTCGGATAGAGGACGCCCCTGTGGAGCTGGTTGAGAAGTACGGCGACCGGGGCTTCGGCCACGCGGTGAACTCCATCGGCGGGATCGACTTCGTGGGACTGCCCGTTACCGCCTCCGTCGCCCGTATCCATGGGGCCATCTCCACCTATCTCGTGGTCTTTGCCATGGCCGCGCTCTTTTATTTCGTGGCCACCAACGTCATCTTCAAGCGGATAGTGGCCAACAACATCCGCACCCTGACCACCAGCTTCCGCCGCAACTTCAGCGACGACAAGAGCGTGGCCCTCTTCCGCGAGGTGGAGCAGGGCGACGAGATCGGCGAGATGGTCTCGGGCATCGAGAAACTGAGCGACTATCTCTACGACACCCGGCAACAGCTCGAAAACTACGCGGCCAACCTCGAAGGCATGGTGGCGGAGCGGACCCAGGCGCTGGCCAACCAGGCCGAGGCCCGGCAGGCGGATGTCGAGCTGTTCGTCCAGCTGCTGGCCGGTTCGAGCCGGAGCCAGTCGCGCCGCGAGTTGTGGCGGGCGACCCTGCCGCTCATCGGCAAGCGGTTCGACCTTGAGCGGGTGGTCCACCTGTGCACCATCTCTGTCAACCGCCACCACTCCTGGCCCGAATCCGACGAGCCGCCGGAGCTGCCCGACGGCTGGGTCAGCCTGCTCACGGATTCAAAGCCCCTTATCGAGGAGCGGCGCGCCTTCATCCCCGAGGAATCCTCGCCGGGCAACGCCGAGGGACTGCTGTGCCTCTATCAGAAGCCGGGTCGAGCCTTCGACGAGCAGGACAGGACCGTGCTCATGGCCATCGGCCGTCAGCTGGGCATTGCCTCGGAGAACTTCATGGCCCTCGACAGCATCGTGCGCCATAACAGCAATCTTCAGGCGGTGTTCGAGAGCATCACCGAGCCGCTGATGCTGGCCAGCAGTTCGGGCTCCCCCATCGTGGTCAATGAGGCCGCGCGCCGGCTCTCGCGGGATCTTTCCGGCGGCGTCCGCGACAATGGGGATATCGTCGGCCTGCTGTGCGGCGCGCGCACCGAGGGGGAGGATTGCGGCATCTCCACGTCCATCCGCCTGGATCAGGTCCTGTCGCGCGAGGTGTCGCTGCCCGGCGGGCGCTGCTTTGCCCTGAGCATTTATCCGGTGCGTGTGGCCAATCCCGAGGAGAACGGGCGGGCCGTGGTCTACGTTCACGAGACCACGCAGCAGAGGCGGCTGCTGGCCCAGATGAACCAGGCCGAGAAGATGGCCACCGTGGGCAAGCTCGCCTCCGGGCTGGCCCATGAGATCAACAATCCCCTGGGTGTCATCCTGTGCTACGCCGAGCTGCTGCGAAAAAGTCAGCCCCGGGGACAGGCCGCGGATGACATAGAGGTCATCGTCAAGCACACCCGGCAGGCCCAGAGCGTGCTCAAGAACCTGCTCAACTTTGCCCGGCCCAAGGTGGCCACGGATACGGCCGTGGACGTGGAGGCCGTGATCCGCTCGGTTGTCGATGTCTTTCGCGTTCAGGCCGTCAAGCAGGGCGCGGTCATCGAGGTGGCCACCCAGGGGCCTGTCCCGGCCGTTGGCGTGGACGCCCAGGCCGTGGAGCATATCGTGGCCAACCTGCTGCTCAACGCCCTTGACGTGGTGGCAGAGCCGGGCGGACTGGTGCGCATCGGTCTGACTCACGATCAGGAGGCGGGTGACGTGGTTCTCGAAGTCGTGGACAACGGTCCGGGAATCGACCAGGACCATTTGCAGTATGTTTTCGATCCCTTCTTTACCACCAAGGAAGTGAACATGGGGTCCGGCCTCGGACTTTCGGTGGTCTTCGGGTTCATGAGCGACCTTGGCGGCTCCATCGTTGCCGACAACATCCCCGGGGGCGGTGCGGTCTTCACCCTGCGCTTCCCCGTGGCGCGGGAAAGAAGGGAGGCGTAATGCGCAGCGAGCCAAATCATGTCCTCGTGGTGGATGATCAGGTGGACTTCGCCAAGGGGCTCAAGCGCCTTGTCGAGGGCCGTTTCCCGGACGTGCGGGTCCATCTGGCCCATTCCGGCAGCCAGGCCCTGGCCCGTCTCGGGCGCACACCGGTGGACCTGATGATCACCGACCTTCAGATGCCGGAGATGAACGGCCTGGAGCTGCTCCATGCGGTGCTCGCCGCCGGGCACGATCTGTCCGTGGTCATGCTCACGGCCCATGGCACCATCGAGACGGCCGTGGACGCCCTCAAGGCCGGGGCCTACGACTTCCTGACCAAACCCATCGAAACCGACGACCTGTTTCGCATGGTTGGGAAGGGATTGGAGCGCAGCCGCCTGCTGGGCGAGAACCGCCGCCTCAAGCGGCAACTGGAGCGGCACAAGGACAAGCTCATCGGTGACAGTCCGGCCATGCAGCGGCTCAAGCAGTCCATCGCCGCCGTTGCCGCCACTGATTATACCGTGCTCATCCTCGGCGAGTCGGGCACGGGCAAGGAAGTGGTGGCGGGCATGGTCCGTGAGATGAGCGCCCGGGCCGAGGCCCCCTTTGTCACGGTCAACTGCACGGCAATCCCGGAGAATCTGCTCGAAAGCGAGCTGTTCGGCCACGTGCGCGGGGCGTTCAGCGGAGCGGACAAGGACAGGGAGGGGCTGTTTGTCCAGGCCCATGGCGGAACCATTCTGCTGGACGAGATCGGCGACATCCCGCTGGAGACGCAGGCCAAGCTGTTGCGCGTGCTCCAGGAGGGCGAGGTGCGTCCCGTGGGGTCCGACCGATCCCGGCTGGTGGACGTCCGGGTGCTCGCCTCGACCAACCAGGACCTCCAGGCACGGATAGCATCGGGCGGGTTTCGAGGTGACCTCTATCACCGGCTGAACGTGCTGACCCTCGACCTGCCGCCCCTTCGCGAGCGCACGGGCGACATCCCCTTGCTGGCCCGTTATTTTCTGCTCAAGACGTGCAGCGAGCTGGGCCTGCCGGATAAGGAGCTGGACCCTGCCGTGCTGGGCCATCTGGCTGCCGAGGAATGGTCGGGCAACGTGCGCGAGCTGCAGAACGCCATGCGCAAGCTGGCCGTGTTCGGAACCGGGAGCATGATCGCCATGGGCGCGCTGCGTCTGGCCGAGGGCGATGCATCGGCCTCGGCGACAGTGGGAGGGCTGCCGCCCTTCAAGGAGGCCAAGGCCCAGATGACGGACGGATTCTCGGCCAACTACATCCGCGAGGCCTTGCGCGAAAGCGGGGGCAACATCTCCCGAGCCGCCCGGCTGTCCGGCCTCTCCCGCGTGGCGGTCCAGAACATGCTCGCCCGCTTCGGCATAGACCCTGACGAATTCCGGCAGGGCTAAGGCCGCACCGGACCGCACCCTCCGTAAACCAGCCGCAAAATTGGCCCGGGCCGCATCTGATTGCCGTTTCCGCCACCGGGGAGTTGTAGTATCGGGACTCGCGCGTTCTTGCCGCATCGGCAGAGCACGGCGGACCCGTTCGTTGCGGATTCTAGGGCGTCACCATTACCGTTGCGGTGGTTTCAAGCAACAGCTTGGCGTTGACGCCGCCGCAGCTGGGCTTGCTGATTTCGTTGAGGATGAATCGGAGCGCATAGGTCCCGGGAGCTGGGAAGGTCAGGATTGTCGCGGGGTATCCCGTTCTGACGGTCGGCCTTTGTCCGGTTGGGCTTTCGAGGACATCGACGTTGATTGAGGCGTAGGAGCCTGCTGGAATCCCATACCCGGCGAGGTTGAAGACGGCCTGGACCGGGGTTCCGCTTTTCACCACTGCGGGAATCTCAAGAATAGCACCCGGAAGGCCCGCTGTGGCTCCATCGGCCGAAGCCACGTCGGCAAAGCGGAGGATGCAGAGAACGGCCAGCAGTCCTAGCGCCATGACACGCAGTGTGTGCGGGGATATTTTCTTCATGTCTTGATAATACGATTTCCAGTGTATATTGCAAGGGCGTGGGTAGATGATGGGTATAACTGTCCGGGAGGACGCCTTGCCGGAACAAACGCGGATCGAAACCGACCATTGGACACTGCTGTCATCCATTGCCGGGGAAGAGGAGCTCTTCCTTGAGCGGTGGTCGGTGCGCATGGAGGAAGCCGGGTATCTGCAGCATACCACGGCCAAACGGGTGGACTGTCTCCAGGCCCTGGACGAATTTCTGGAGCCCATGCAGGCCCATCGGGAGCAGGGGATGGCCGCGCCCGACTTCCCCTGGCTCATCCGGCACGAGGGCGATTGGGGCCGGTTCCTGATAGAGTCGGCGCGTCGGCATCGCATGCGCGGCGTGACGGCGGACCTTTTCCTGGGGTGCTTCAAGACCTTCATCTACAGCCTGATGGACGTGGTGGAGGGGATGGACGGTTCCTACGAGAGCAAGGTCCGGGCGCGCAGGCTGATCCGGCTGTACGGCGACGCCCTCGAAGTGCTGTATGTCAGGGACTGGACCCAGGCCCTGCCGGACATCACCGCTCATAAGCTCGATGAAACCAACCGGCTGCTGACGCTGGAGAAGTGCCGTTTCGAGAATATCCTCAACTCCACCTCGGACCTGATCCTGGTGGTGGGCGTCGACGGCGTGGTGTGCAACGTCAACGAGGCGGTGAAGGCCGTGGTTGCCGAGGCGGACGCCCTGGGGAGGCCGGTCTGGGACGTCCTGTCCATGGAGGGCCGGTCCATCGGGGAGCTGCTCAAGTATTACCCGAAGGGCATGTCGTGCGAGATGAGCCCCTTTGACAACGGGACCATCTACCGCATGCAGATCACGCCGCTGAGCAGCGTCAGCCTGGCCAGCGACCAGTACATGATCATGCTGACCAACATCACGGTTCACGCCGCCCAGCGGGAGACCCTGGAGCGGGTCGTCTCCGAACGGACCGAGGCGCTGCGCAAGGAGAAGGAACAACTTGAGGAGATGAACATCACCCTGCGCAATGTTCTCAAGAGCATCGACAAGGAGCGCGAGGCGCTCTTCGACGAGGTCTCGGCCAAGGTCAATACTTTTGTGTTCCCCGCCCTGGACCGGATCGAGTCCGAGGACGACGCGGCCATTCGCAAGGGGTACATAACCGTGGCCAGGGATCAGCTGGCGCGCCTCGCCCCGGGCAGCCGGTCCGTCGATCCGCTACTGCTCAGGCTGACCCACATGGAGTCCAAGGTGAGCCAGTTCATCCAGGCGGGGCACACCTCGAAGGATATCGCCCACAGTCTCAATCTCTCGGTGGAAACCGTCCAGACGCATCGCAAGAACATCCGGCGCAAACTGCGGCTGCACGGCAAAAGCGTCAGTCTTTATGCCTACCTCAAAACCATGGGGGCCAATTCCTGATTGGGTAGAAGCGACTACCCAATCTATCCCCTTTTTCCCGTCTGTTGCTTTGTCTTCCCTTTATAATACTCAATATGTGCAAGGTACGTATTGTTGTAGATATGGGAGGTGAAACGCAATGCCTGATTCAAGCACGAGCGGCCAACTGAAAGCCCTTCGCGATTTCTTTTCCGCCGTGGACGGAGCCGACATCGAGTCGGCCGCCAAGGATATTTCCCGACAGTTTGCATTGCCTCTGGACACGGCGACCGACTGGCTCGAGGTTGAATACGAATTCAACCGGCTGTTCGTCGGTCCCCGCGCCGTGCCCGCTCCCCCCTATGCCTCCGCCTATCGCGAAGAGCCGTCGCTCATGGGTCCGCCGACCCTTGAGGTGAGGGATGCCTATCGCCGTCTGGGACTGGCCGTGCCGGACCAGGGGGCCACCCCGGACGACCACCTCGCCTTCGAACTCGACGCCATGGTCGCCTTCGACGCCCTGGCCGGAGCGGTTGCCGCCGGGGAGGAGGCCGAACTGGGCGAACTCAGGGCCTGGTTTGTGGCGGAGCACATGGCCGGCTGGGTTCCCCGGTTCATCGAGGCCACCAGAGGGCAGGGGGACGTCAGCCCCCCGGTGGCGATGGCCGCGTCGGCCCTGGAGCAGTGGCTGGACCAGGCGGTGCGGGCCGTTGATGCCGCGCGACAGTAGAGAGAATTTTCACCACACGGATTGAGAGGAGGAGTCTATGACGACGAAGAAAGACATGCTCAGCAGGCGGCGGTTCCTCAAAGGGGCGACCATTGCCGGAGCGGCTGCCCTGCTGCCGTGCAGGCTGCTGGTTCCGGGCGGGGCCGAGGCCGCCGAGGGGTTCAACGCGCAGGACTTCGAGGTCTTCCGCAACGCCTGCCCGCGCAACTGCTACGACACGTGCGGCATCAAGACCTACGTCAAGGACGGCGTGGTCCAGTTCATCGAGGGCGCGCCGGAGTCGACCTTCACCGACGGCGGCCTATGCGTGAAGGGGTATGCCTATACCCGGCGACCATACAGCCCGGACCGGATCAAATATCCCATGGTTCAGGACGGCCGCCGCTCCGGCAAGTGGCGCCGCGTCTCCTGGGACGAGGCCATGGAGATGATCGCCAAAAAGATCCTGGATATCAAGGAGCGGGACGGTAGCCTGCTCGGCATGGGCATGACGAAATATTCCGGCAACTTCGGGATCACCAATTACGGTGTGGAGGGCATGATGTCCTCCCTGGGCTACACGACCCGTTTCGTGGGCACGCCGTGCTGGCCCGCCGGCATCGACGCCCAGAACTACGACATGGGCAACATGTGGTGCAACGACCCGGAGGACATGGTCAAGGCCAGGTACGTCATCATCTGGGGCGCCAATCCCGCGTGGTGCTCGGTGCATACCATGAAGTACATCATGGAGGCCAAGCGTCGCGGGGCCAAGGTCGTGGTCGTCGATCCGGTCTTTACCCAGACCGCTGCCAAGGGCGACGTCTACTGGCAGCCGAAGACCGCAAGCGACGGCGCGCTGGCCCTGGGCATGGCGCGGCACATCCTCGATCTGGGGCTGGTGGATCGCGACTTCGTGGCAAACAACGCCCTCGGGTTCGAGGAGTTTGCCGACTACCTGCGCAACAACGTCACGGTGGAATGGGCCTCCGAGCAGAGCGGCATCCCGGCTCAGGAGATACGGGAAGTGGCCGAGGAGTTCGCCACGGCGGACCCGGCCACCATCTGGATCGGCTACGGCCTGCAGCGCCACACCAACGGCGGCGCGTCCGTGCGCTCCATCGACGCCCTGGTCGCCATGACCGGCAATGTGGGCAAGGAGGGCGGCGGCGCCCGCTACGGCCATCTCCAGACCTGGGGCTTCAACTACCACGCGCTCATCCAGAAGCAGCCCGAAGGGTCCAAGGGCTTTGTCGGCGCAGCGGCCAAGGGCGAGTTCGACTTCACCGAAGGCGGGGCCGCTTCCTACTCAGACCGCACGGTGAACATCAACAAGACCGCCCAGTCCATTCTCGACACCAAGGACCCGGCCATCAGGATGCTGTGGGTTTCCTGCAAGAATCCCTTTGCCCAGGATTTCGACCGTCCGAAGCTGGAGAAGGCCTTCGACACCCTTGAGATGGTTGTTTCGGTTGAGCAGTTCTTTACCGAGACCGTGGCCAATTCCGACATCGTCCTGCCCGTCACCACGCTGTTCGAGGAATGGACCGTCAACGTCTCGTACTGGCACTATTGGCTCAGCGTCAACGAGCAGGCCATCAAGCCCATGCACGAGGCCAAGTCCAACATCGAGATAGCCGCGCTCCTGTCCGGGAAGATGAACGAACTCTCTCCCGGCTCCTGCACCTTTCCCCAGGAGATCGACACCCGGGAGTGGATGGAGAAGGAATTCAACCAGGGCATTTACGACCTCTTCGGCATCAAGGACTGGACCGAACTC
>CAMYLL010000079.1 GCA_947259235.1 uncultured Pseudodesulfovibrio sp.
TTGGGCGCCGAGCTTTCGACCATGAGTAAAAACTCGATCTCCTTTTGTTCCGCCTGGATGCCAAGGATGTTGAGCACGTTGTTGAGGACGTCATCCAACTGGAAAGCCGTATTCTCCACGATGAGCTTCTTGGCTTCGATCTTGGAGAAGTCGAGGATGTCGTTGATGATACCGAGCAACGCCTTGGCCGAGTAATCTATCTTTTCAAGATAATCCTGCTGTTTGGGTGTCAGTTCAGTCTGCCTGACCAGATGGGTCATGCCGATGATGGCGTTCATCGGCGTGCGGATCTCGTGGCTCATGCGAGCGAGAAAGTCGCTTTTGGTGCTGTTGGCCTCTTCGGCAGTCTGTCTGGCCTGTTCGAGCCGTTCCCTGCTTCTGGCTCGTGATCCGGCCATGCCGGCTCTGGTTATCGCCGCCAGCAGAGCCATGATCATGGCAAAGGCGAAGAGAGCGGCGTAGTTCTGCCTGGTGTTTCGGGTGGCGGCCGCAAAGGCCGAGGTCGTTTGCAGACAGACCAACTTCCACGTTCGTGGCGACTCCGGGTAGTCGTTTGGTCCGGCTGTGGGCGACACGGGAATGGTGACGAATCCATAGGTTCCGAGGTCCGTGCTGAAGAGGCCCTTCTCGGAAGAATTTATGATGTTCCATTCCCTGGGGAACGCATTCTTGAAGCTGACGTCCTGCCGGTTCTTGTACATGAACGCCCATTCCTGACTTTTGTCGTGCGAGAGAAGCCAGTAGCCGTCCTCGTTGAGGAGCATGGTGCGGCAAGTGTGCTGGTTCATGTTGGCCGAGAGGTTGTCCAGAAGTTCCTGGCCGAGATAGTTCAGGATCACGAATCCCATCACGTTCCCGACTTCGTCGAGAACCGCCGTGCCGACTCTGATCACGGGCTTTGGAGGCTGCTCGATGACGTCGTTTTCGACATTGAGGTCAAAGGCGGAAACATAGACTCTGGCGCCGGGCAGGTCTTTCATCTGCTTGAAATAGTTGCGGCCGGACTTGTCCTGAAGGCGGGACACGGGCACTGCTGAGGGGGATCCCCCGTTGTTGTTGATGCGGACCATTTCCATGCCAGAAGGGGTCAAAAGCCGGAGCTGGTCATAGGTGCCGGTGGCTCGGCACATGTTCAGGAACTCCTGTTCCACGTCGATGCGGTTTTTCCGGGTGCGTTCCGATAAAAACCGGTGCACCTCAACGTGACCGGAGAGCACCCGCAGATCCGCAAATATTGATTCAAGTTCCTGCTTGAGACTCTTGCCCGCGAGATCGAGTTGCATCTGCCCGTTGCTGCGCATGTTCGACTCGATGGCCTCGGCTTCCTGTCTGTACATCGTGTAAGTGACCACTGCGCAGAGCAGGCCGACACTTGTCACTGTCGCGACGAAAGTCATGAGGGCTGTTTTTCCCACATTGGCTGGAAACATATGTGGTGTTTTCCTCCTTTCTATCAAAAAGCAGCAATGTTTATAGTGTAATCGTACGTTGGCCGAGGGGGGCCAGATATTATAATGTGCTGTCGGCTACAGGGTCTGGGTAGTGGTGAATGGAATGGGGCTGGCGCAATCGCCCCTGAAGGTGCGGTGCAATTTTTGGAAAGAGGTAGAATTTCCTGGGCAGGATGATATGATCGTAATCACGAGCGGATGAGCTCCGAAGCAGCCATGGGGAATCTGCGTCCAATGGCGTTTCTTTTTTTCAGTAAGGAGAATGATCATGACTACATATCTATATATTGGCGTGGCCCTGGCCGTTGCCTGCCTGTTCCTGCTTCTGTTCCTGTTTCGCAAGAAGTCGCGCAGGCGGCGGTCTGAGCTTGATTCCTTCAACTTCGACAAAAGCAAGAGTTATGAAAAGGACGGGCGCAAGTATCCCTTCTCATACTAGCAAATCCTGTCGGGACGAGGACGGCGGGGCGGATCTGACGCTCTATCTCGTCCGTCACGGCCAGGTTCCCCAGGTGACCCCGCGACGGTTTCTGGGCCAGCGCGACGTGCCGCTCGATGCGGAAGGCGAGTCCCAGGCGGGTCGTCTCGGCGTCGCGCTGTGCGGCGTGCCTTTCGACTCGGCGCTGTGCAGCGACCTTGTCCGGGCCAGGGAGACGGCACGGCTGATCCTGGCCGACAGACCGGTGACGGCCGCGGCCACGCCCCTGCTGCGAGAGATCGCCCTGGGGGAATGGGAAGGGCTGACCGTGGCCGAGGTGCGGGAGAACCATCCCGGTGAATACGAGCGCCGGGGCCTGGACATGGCCGGGTACAGACCGGCGGGCGGGGAGAGTTTCCGCGATGTCCAGGCCCGGGGCGCCGAATTCCTGCAGTCCCTGGAATCGTGCACGGGCACGCTCCTGGCCGTGGCGCACGGCGGGTTCAACCGGGCCTTGCTGTGCCTGGTCGCAGGGCTGGATCTTGGGGAGCTTTTCAGCCTCGACCAGGACTACTGCGGGGTCAATATCCTGGAGCGCAACAGTGGGCGATGGGCCGTGCGGGAGGTCAACCGTCGTCTTGGCATGGAGACCGGGGCCCCGAATCCTGTTCCGGCCTGACCTGTTCATTCCTTTCCTCTTTCTGTTCATTATTACGCACACCGTGGGAGCGGCCTGCCTCCATCCCTCGTGAAGGGCGTGGACGGCAGGCCGTTCCTGCGGGGAGTGCCGGGGTCAGAATCGTTCAAAATCCTGCTCATCGTCGCCCATGTTCATGTCGAATCCGTCCGAAGTCGACTTGGGCTCCGATTTTTTCTGGGCGGCGGGGAGGGCCTGCGCGGCCGTCCGAACGACCCTTTGGGACTTGGACGGAGCGGGCAGGCCGCGCCCGTTGCCGACCTTGAAGAACGACATGGTGTGCTCGAGCTGCACGCTCTGGCTTGAGAGTTCTTCGCTGGTGGAGGCCATCTGCTCGGCGGCGGAGGCATTTTGCTGAATGACCGCGTCGAGCTGGGTGATGGCCATGCTGATCTGGGTGGCTCCGGCGTTCTGCTCGGTGCTCGCGGCGGTGATCTCCTGGACGAGGGCCGCCGTCTTCTGGATGTTGGGGACCAGGGTGGAGAGCATCTGCCCCGCCTTTTCCGCCACGGTGACCGTGGTGCTGGAGAGTTCGCTGATCTCTCCAGCGGCCTGACCGCTGCGTTCCGCCAGCTTGCGCACTTCCGCCGCGACCACGGCGAACCCCTTGCCGTGTTCGCCCGCGCGGGCGGCCTCGATGGCCGCGTTGAGGGCCAGCAGGTTGGTCTGCCGGGCGATCTCCTCGATGATGGAGATCTTTTCGGCGATGTCCTTCATGGCCACCACCGCCGTGCTGACGGCTTCGCCGCTTTCGCTGGCGTCGATTGCAGACTGGTTGGCGATGTTCGCCGTGGTCTGCGAGTTTTCGGTGTTCTGCTGGATGTTGCTCGCCATCTGCTCCACGGAGGAAGAGACCTCTTCCACAGCCGCGGCCTGTTCGGTCGCGCCCTGGGAGAGGTTCTCGGCGGAGGCGGAGAGCTCGGTGCTGCCCGAGGCGACGTTGGTCGATCCGCCAAGGACCTCGGAGACGACCGACGTCAGCTGAGTGGCCATGTTCTTCATGTCCGCATAAACCCCGACGGCCTCGTTGTCGAAGGACAGGTCGAGATTGCCGGAAGCGATATGCTTGGCTATTTCCGCGATTTCGGCGGGGTCCTTGCCCAGCTGTCTGGCGATGGCCCGGGTGATGAACAGGGCGGTCAGGATGCCCAGGACGATGGCCGCCAGGCCGATGGAAAGAACGATGGTGATGGCCATGTTGTTGGCGGACTGCTGCTTGGGCCCGAGGGTGTTCTGCTCTTCCATGATGGATAGCTTGACCTTTTCCACATCGTCGGCCACCTCGGGGCCCAACCGGTCGAGCTGCTCGGTTATCAGGTCGTTGCGCGCTTGTATGGTGGTAATAATGGTCGCGAATCCGGCTTTGTAGACCTTTTCAAGCTCGATTATCTCTGACAGCAGCTTCCTGCGCTCCGGGTTGCGCAGGGTTTCTTCCAGGCCGTTGATGGCCGCATCGAAGTTATTGAGCTCCGCTTCGGCCTTGGTGATAAAGTCCTGGGTGTTTTCCTCAAGGAATTTAACGATGTACAGGCGAGCCAGCAACAGGTTGCGCATGGCAAGTCCGCAGGTGTAGGCGGCCTGCATGTCCCCGTCCTGCTGCGCCGAGTTCTGGATCTCGGTCAGTTTTTTTTCCATCAGGGGACCGTTGATGTTCAGGTTGTTCTTCAGGATGGCCGCCCGTTCGGCCATGTGCTGCCGCACGGTCTCGAAGGCCTTGCCATAGTCGCTCACCCGCTGGTCAGCGGCTGTGATGAGTCTGGCTCGCTCCGGCAAGTGGATTTCCTTCTTGGCGGTGTCCATGAACCCGGCCATCAGGTCGAAGTTCTCTTTGTATCCTTTATAATCCTCGTCGCTGCCGGAGATGATGAAGTCCTTCACCTTCATCCGTACCATGAGCATGTGCGCCTGCAGCCGCCCGCTGAGGTTGGTGTCGCGCGCCAGCGTGCGGTACTGTGTGAAGCCATCGGTTGAGTTGTTCAAGGCCCAGAAGGCCGTTGCGGCCAGAACAGCCAGGAGGATCAGGACAGCCCCGAACCCGAGGGAGAGCTTGCTCGACAGTTTCATGCATAAACTCCTGAATATTAATTCATAAACTCGCAGACAATGACAATTGTCTATAATGCTACATGGAAAAAAGTTTGCCGCTATTATAATCTAAGCCAAAAGATGCGGTTATTTGATATTCACGGTGGTAGCATGGGAGAATCTCCTGCCTTGTCGGGAGGATGGAACGGCAAGAAAAACCGTCCCCGCGCGCAGGCGGCGCGGGGACGGTTTTTTCATGGCACAATTGCTGCCGGGGACGGCCGCGAAGTTAGTTTTGCAGGCTGGGTCCGCGAAGGCGCGCGGCCGGGAAGCTTTGGGAGATGAAATCGAACCGGGCGGCCAGATCGATGATTGGCTGCATGTCCTGGTCTTCGATTGTCTGGGCGAAGTAGGGCAGGGTGATGGACCTGGTCAGCTCGGGCGACAGCCGGGTGTGCCGGGTCAGGATGTCGCGCGCCTGACCGGGGTGGGCCTCGATGAAGGCCGACGCCTTGAGCACGGCCGTTCGGAATCCGTGGGCCAGGCCGGGGTTGGCCGCTATCCATTCCCGTTTGGCGAACCAGGCCGCGATGAGAAACCTCGGCCCAAAGGCCCGAAGCGCGGCGGGTTCCAGCATCCTGGCCGAGCCGCTCTCCCGGGCCAGGGTGACGAAGGGCTCAAGGGTGAGCACCGCGTCCACTGATCCGCCGGACAGGGCCGCGCTCATCTGGGGAAAGGGTATCTCCACCAGCCGGATGCGCTTGGGGTCGATGCCGCTCTCGGCGGCCAGGGCGGTGATGGCGATCTCGTTGATATTGCCAAGGGCGTTGATGGCCACGGTCTTGCCTTCAAGGTCAGCCAGCCCCTGTATGGGTGAATCGGCGGCGACCAGGAGGCTGTGCACCCGGTTGGTGTCCTCGCGCTCGAAGGCGCCGGGAGAGAGAATGGCGAAGTCGAACCCCCTGTCTTCGGCCACGGCCAGGGACGCGGTGTTGGACCAGCCCGCGTCCAGTTCGCCTGATTCCACGGCCATGGCGAAGAGCGGTCCGCCCTTGAGGGGGGTCAGCTCCACGGCCAGCCCCTGTTCCTTGAAGAACCCCAGTTCTTCGGCCACGTAGAGCTGCATGCAGTCGCCCACCGGGATATAGCCGATGCGGATGGTCAGGGGCGCTGGCACTGTCTGGGCCGCACACTCCCATGGGGCCAGGGTCAGTGCGCCTGCCAGGATCATGGCCAGGGCGAAAAGGGTCAGGGTCGGTCTGTTCGGCATCTGCTTTCCCCTTGAGTGCGGCGTGGTGCGTCTGCATCGGCGGCCGGAGTCGCCTGATTCCTCGCATAGCAGATGCGGCCGGTTGCGACAACATGGGATGCCCCGCCTGCCGCCTGTCCGGTGGACCGCCTTCTATCGTCTTGCCGCTCTTGCGGCTCCCTCGTGAAGCCCCTGAAAGAAGCTGCGCGCGTTGATGCCCAGGGAGCGGATCAGGTAGCCGCCCTCCTGTATCACCAGGGTTCTCAGGCCCAGCGCGCCGATGAGCTGTCCGTTGGTGGCAAAATCGCGGGCCGCGAGGCTCCATGTCCCGGTGGGGTCGCCCTTGGCCGGGTCGAGCCCCAGGGAGATGACGAGAAAGGTGGGGTTGAAGTCCCTGACCAGGGCCAGTGCGCGGCGCAGGGTGTTGGCGTGCTTCTCGCCGTCCACCCGCTCCAGCAGGGGGAAGTTCCGGTTGAAGCCCAGCCCGGTTCCCTTGCCTGTCTCTTCCGTGAATCCACTGAAGTATGGATAGGCGAAGCGGGGATGTCCGTGGATGGACAGGGTGAGCACGTCGTCGCGCTCGTAGAAGATGTTCTGCGTGCCGTTGCCGTGGTGGTAGTCGATGTCGAGCACGGCCACGGTCCCCAGGGCCGAGAGACGGTGAGCGGCCACGGACGCGGTGTTGAAGTAGCAGAATCCGCCGAACGCCTTGCGCTCCGCATGGTGGCCGGGGGGACGGACCAGGGCGTAGGCGAGTCTGCGTCCGCCAACCAGGGTTTCCGCCGCTGTCAGGCCGCAGTCCACGGCGCGCTTGGCCGCCTTCCAGGCGTTGGCGTTGAGGGGGGTGAAGGTGTCCATGCAATAGTACCCTGCGCGCACGGGCAGCTCCCGGGGCGGGCGGGATGCGTTGCGGATGGGAAAGACATAGGGATAGACGGATTTGTTTTCCGGCAGCCCGGCGCAGACCTTGCGGAAGTAGTCAACGTATCCCTTGTCGTGCACTGCGGTGATGGCCGACTCGGGAAAGTGTTGCACGCCGAGGTCCTCGAACAGGCCGCTCTTGGTCAGCTCCTTCTGTATTCTGGCGATGCGCACCGGCGCTTCGACATACCCGCGCTCGCGGACATGATGGATGTCGTGCCGGTCGTTGACCACCAGACCGATGCGCCGGTCCGGGCTCATGCGCGTCACGGGGGGGGACATGACCGGGCCGTTTGCAAAGGCGTCCGGGGGAGTATAGCGCGGGGGGCGCAGGGCGAGGGCGCCGGTGGCAAAGGAGTCCACCACCATGTTCGTATACTCGGCCGGGCAGACGTCGCGGTACTTGCGGGTCAGGATGGCGCGGACGATGGCCCGTATGCGGGTGCGGGTGAGCTTGAGCCGCCTGCCCAGGGGGTCGACCACCAGATAGGGCGGGCAGTCGTCGCCGGGGTTGAGGGGGGTCTCGTAGGCCGTGCCGGTGATGGGCATGGCCCCGTACCGTTCGTAAAAAGCGAGCCTGGCCTTGTTTTCCTTGAGGATGTCCGGCTGGGGGCACAGGGCGGGATCGTCCGGCAGGCACTCGAAGAACAGGGCCGTGTCGCCCAGGGCAAGGGCTTCCTCGCGGATTCTCTCGTACAGGGCGGAGCCGATGCCGCCTCCGCCGTGGACCATGCTGACGGAGATGAAGTCCAGGTAGCAGAAATCCAGGTCGGGAAAATGGCACAGCAGGGCGAATCCGCGCACTTCGGCGCGTCCGTTTTCGGCCACGAAGAGGATGGATCTGTAGTGCTTAAGAAACGGATTGGCCAGCTGGTCCGGCAACTGTTCGATCTCCGAGTCGGCGAGCAGGGGGAACCGTTCCCGCAGGATGGACTGTACCTTGGTCACGGCCGTCCGGTCCACGGGCAGCCGGGTGTCGTATATGGGGCGTATCTTGAACATGAGTGTGTCGGTCCCTTGGTCTGGCGCTGTCCCCGGCAGGGGGAGCGTGGTGATATGTGGCTACCAGTCCTCTTCTTCGTCGTCATCCCATGAGGCGTCGTTCGCCTCGCGGAAGCCGCGCACCAGGATGCATCGCCGTCCGTCGCGCCTGCGCACCACGCCGGTGAGCTCCAGCCATTCGCCCGTGCGCTCGACCAGCCTGGCGCGGTTGCCGCCCGGGGTGGGGCCGTCCTGCTCGATGACATAGGCCTCGTTCTTGGCGGTGACGAGGCACAGGACGCGTTCGCCGCCCATGCGCTCGGCCCAGGGGAGGATACGGCCGCTCAGTGTGGTCAGTTCGCCTGCCTTGGCCATTTTCGTCCTCCCGGGGGAGAGTTGCTGAGTCAGTCCAGGGACCGGGCGTAGACCAGACAGTCTTCGCCCCGGTCGTAATAATCAAGCAGCCGGGATTCCATCTGGTAGCCGCATGCTTCATAGAATTTTCTGGTGGGCGTGTACTGCTCGCGCGAGGAGGTCTCCAGAAATATCTTGCGCCCCCCCTGGGCCAGGATGCGCCGTTCGGTCTCGCGCAGGATGCGTCGGCCCAGCCCCTGTCCCTGCATGGCCTGGTCCACCACGATCCAGTAGAGATCCCAGCTGCCGCGCGTGCAGGGAACAGGGCCGAAGCAGGCAAAGCCGGCGGGTGCACCGTTCGCTTCTCCTGCGGGTCTGGCAAGGAGGAAGTTGTAGCCGCTCTCCTCGCCTTCGGTAATGGCGGCCCAGCTCAGCTCCTCGACGATGAGCACCTCCTCTTCGGAAAAGAAGCGCGTCTCCCAGGCCAGGGAGCACAGCGTGCGGACATCCTCCACCGCCAGCTCGTCAGTCATCTCGAAGTCCCGGGTCACGATCTCCGGGTCGGCAATGATGTGTTCGCTCACCTCAGGCCGCCTTTTTTTCTTCGCCGTGCCGTCGCAGCGCGCCGTCCACGATGGCCGAGACCACCTCGGTGGCTTTGCGGCCCGCTTCCCTGGCCGAGGCCATGAACCCCGCGTCTTCGGAAAGGCACGGGTTGGCGTTGACGTCGATGATGGAAAGGTCTCCCTTGGCGTCCACCCGGAAATCGACGCGGGCGTACCCGCTCAGTCCCATTTCCTCCCAACAGTCGCGGGCGGTCTGCTCCAGCCGGGCGGCCAGGGCAGGCTCGGCCTTGCGAAAGGCGAATCCGCGCACCGTGGACAGGACCGCGTCGGAGCCTTCGTCCCACTTGGCGTCGTAGCCCACGATCTTTACCGCCATGTCATCACGGAACACGATCTCGGCCGAGCCGAGGACCATGCCGCCATGCTCCGGCGACTCCAGCAGGGAGACGCTGAACTCCCGGCCGTCTATGAACTCCTCGGCCATGCACGCGCCGCCCAGGGTATGGCGGCGGGCGGTCATGGCGGCCAGCAGGTCGCTTGCGGTCTGCGCCGTGACCACGGAGTTTTCATCCAGACCGAGGGAGGCATGCTCGCACCGGCTCTTGACGATGTATCGG
>CAMYLL010000080.1 GCA_947259235.1 uncultured Pseudodesulfovibrio sp.
CGCACGCATGACAAAGGAGACATACTTGATGCTGATCACCGCCGTCAGGGACCAGAAGATGAGGGAGAGCACGCCCAGGATGTTGAGCGGGGTGACGGGCACGGCGTGGAATCCGCCAAAGCACGCCTTGACGGCATAGAGCGGGCTGGTCCCTATGTCGCCGAAGACGATGCCGAGGGCCGCCAGGGCCAGGGCCGGAGTGCGCTGGGTGTCGCTGTCGTTTTGTCTGTTCATGGCGGTTGGTCCGGGCTCCGGTTTTCTCATACCGTAGCGGAAATCCGCGCTCAGGGGCAAGGGCCATTGTCCGCAAGGCGTCGGCCGAAAAGGTGGGTCGTGTCTTTGGAGGCGTGGGGAGAGCTTTGATCAAAGGAAAACGCCCGGCCGAGATGGCCGGGCGTTTGGATCGGTCTGTTGGTTGAGCGCGGGCTAGTAGTGGATGTCGCCCTCGCCGATGGGGGTGGCGAAGGTCTTGTAGGCCCAGAACTGGTACGCGATGACCAGGGGCACGAAGACCAGGGCCACGCCGAGCATGATCCCCAGGGTCAGGGAGCTGGACGCGGAGTTCATGATGGTCAGGCTGTTGCCCGGATTGGGGTTGGACGGGATGATGGCCGGGAAGATGCCCGCCACGCCGAACAGGGCCGTGCCGCCGATGTAGAGGCAGGACGAGCCCCAGGCCAGCCACCACTTGCGCGCGCCCATGTAGCTGCGCATGAGCACCAGCCCGGCAACGGGCAGGGCCAGGATGGCGAAGAGCACGGGGTAGAGGAAGTAGTTGCTGAAGAGCTGGGTGTCCAGGGCGGTGTAGGTCAGGAAGAGCACGGTCAGCACGACCTGGGCGGGCCACAGCTTGATGGCCAGTCTTTCGGCCCGGGCCTTGAGGTCGCCCGTGGTGCGGATGCACAGCCACAGCGCGCCGTGCATGATGAAGATGACCACGAACAGTACGCCGCCAGCCAGACCGTAGGGGTTGAGCAGGCCGAAGAGCCCGGCCTGGCTGAACCCGGTCTCGTCCAGGGGCAGCCCCCGGAAGATGTTGGCAAAGGCCACGCCCAGCAGCAGGGCGGGCAGGAAGCTCGACACGGCGTGGCAGGTGTCCCAGACCTTGCGCCAGGTGTCGCTCTCCACCTTGGAGCGGAACTCGAAGGACACGCCGCGCACGATGAGGGCGAAGAGCAGCAGCATCAGCGCCGTATACAGCCCGCTGAACATCTGGGCATAGGCATAGGGGAAGGCGGCGAAGGTGACGCCGCCCGCGGCGATGAGCCAGACCTCGTTGCCGTCCCAGAAGGGGCCGGTGGCGTTGAGCATGGTGCGTTTTTCGGTCTCGTTCTTGGCCATGAAGGGGAGCAGGGTCCCCACGCCGAGGTCGAAGCCGTCCAGTATGAAGTAGACGGCCCAGAGCACCCCCCACAGGACGAACCAGATCGTCGCCAGATAGTAGTGCATTGAGCCTATTTCCATGAATGTATTCATCATCGCGGTATCTCCTTGTAGTCTCGTGTATTAACCGGCCTGGACCTGGATGGGGCTGTGGTCGTCGGGGCCCTTCTTGGCCAGACGGATCATCAGCCAGATGCCTGCTGCGCCGAGCAGGGTGTACAGGGCGCACATCAGGACGAACGAGAAGGCGACCGTGCCGGTGGTGACCGGCGAGACGGCGTCGGAGGTGCGCATCAGGCCGTAGACGATCCACGGCTGGCGGCCGACCTCGGCCAGCACCCAGCCCGCCTGGATGGCGATATAGGGCAGGGGGATGCACCAGGGCAGAATCTTGAGATACAGAGGGAAGCTGTCGAGCCGGTTACGCATGACCCAGCCGAACAGGGCGAGCACGGGCAGCAGCGTGCCGATGCCGACCATGATGCGGAAGCCAAGGAAGGTCAGGAGTACGGGGGGGCGGTCTTCCTTGGGAAAGTCGTTGAGCCCCTTCACCTCGGCGTTGACGTCGTTATAGGCCAGGAAGCTGAGCGCGCCGGGGATGGGCAGGGCCTCCACCAGGTTGCCGTCCTTGCCCGGGATGACCAGCAGGTTCAGCGGGGCGTTGGTCTGGGTTTCCCAGTGGGATTCCATGGCCGCCAGCTTGGCGGGCTGGACCAGGGACATGTGGTTGCCGTGCAGGTGGCCCTCGACGGCGGTGACGATGGAGAAGATCAGGGCCACGCTGGTTCCGATGGCGAAGGACTTCCTGAAGAACTCCACGTTGCTCTTGCGCAGCAGGTGCCAGGCGGACACGCCCATGATGAAGAACCCGCCGACACACATGGCCGCCGGGATGACGTGGAAGAATTCAAGCCAGGCAAAGGGATTGGTGATGACGGCGAAGAAGTCCGTCAGCTCGGCCCGGCCGTTGCGGATGACGTAGCCGGTGGGGTCCTGCATGAACCCGTTGGCGATGAGGATCCAGATGGCCGAGAGGTTGGACGCACCGGCCACCAGCCAGGCGGTGGTGGCGTGGGCCTGGGGCGAGAGCTTGTCCCAGCCGAAGTGCCAGACGCCGATGAAGGTGGACTCCAGGAAGAAGGCCGCCGTGGCCTCGATGGCCAGGAGCGAGCCGAAGATGTCGCCCACGTAGGCGGAGTAGCGTGACCAGTTGGTGCCGAACTGGAACTCCAGGGTGATGCCCGTGACCACGCCCAGGGCGAAGTTCACCAGGAATATCTTGCCCCAGAATTTCGCCATTTTCTTGTACATCTCGTTGCCGGTCCGTACATAGGCCGTTTCCATGCAGGCGATGAGGACCGAGAGCCCCAGCGTCAGCGGGACGAAAATAAAGTGAAACATTGTTGCCGCCGCAAAATGCAGCCGCGAAAGCATCAGCACATCCATACAAACCCCCTTGCGGATATGTCCGTCACAAAACTATTGTAAAATTCCATAAAACTCAGCAGTTCAGGCAAAGTATACCTGTCGACGATCAAAATCAAGAATAATAACTAAATCCATCGGACTCTCTTCAGTTTTTCATGCTCATGGGCTGGCCCGTGGATTCGAGCACGGCGCGCCAGTAGTTGGAGTTGGTGTTGATCCGCTTCTTGCCCTTGGTCACCAGGCTGATGGGCAGGTGCACGTAGCGGCCGTTCCACCGGGAGATGACGAGGTTGGTGCGGCCGGACATGCCCGCGTGGACCGCGTTGATGCCCAGGAACGAGCAGTAGATGCGGTCGTTGGCGTTGGCCGGGACCGAGCGGATGATGTAGCTGGGGTCGATGAACTTGAGGGTGGCCTCTATGCCCTGGGCCGAGAAGTGGTCGAGTATCTCCCGCTTGAGCAGGCTGGCTATGTCGCCCAGGGCTTTGTTGCCCGAGGGGTCTGTCCGGCGCGACTCTTCGAGCAGGTCCTGGCCCGCGCCCTCGGCCACCACGATGACGGCGTTGCCGCGCCGCTTCATCCGCTTGTCCAGCGCGGCCAGGAATCCGTTCTCGCCGTGGATGTCAAAGGGCGACTCCGGGATGAGGGCGAAGTTGACCTCCTGGCAGGCCAGGGCGGACTGGGCCGCGATATAGCCCGCGTCACGGCCCATGACTTTGACCAGGCCGATGCCCCAGGGCGCGCCGGTCGCCTCGGCGTGGGCGCCCTTGATGGCGATGGTCACGGTCTCCACCGCCGTGTCGAAGCCGAATGACGGCGTGGCGAAATTGATGTCGTTGTCGATGGTCTTGGGCAGGCCCACCACGGAGATGGACAGGTTGCGTTTGGCGATCTCCTTGACCACGGTGTTGGCCGCACGCATGGTCCCGTCGCCGCCGATCATGAACAGGATGGAGATGTTCATGCGCTCCAGGGCGTCGACGATGGCCTCCGGGTCCTGCGGCCCGCGCGAGCTGCCCAGGGTCGTCCCGCCGAATTCGTGGATGCGGCTGACGTAGTCCGGGGTCAGCTCGATGACGTCGTACCCGCGCTCGGGGATGAACCCGGCCAGGCCGTACTGGATGCCGAGGACCGAGGGCACGTTGTACTCGTGATGGGCGGCCATGACGATGGCCCGGATGACGTCGTTGAGCCCCGGGCACAGCCCGCCGCAGGTGACCACGGCGCACTTGGTCTTGCTGCTGTCGAAGTAGACCTTGCTGCGCGGCCCTGCGGGTTCGAAATACGCCCGCACGGGTTCCTTCTTGCTCTTGCCGTTCTTTTCAACGGAGCTTCGCGATATGTTGACGAGAACGGCCTCGTCCTCGTCGACGAATCGTCCCAGGTTGATCGGGTTGCGGATTTTGGCCTCGCCCACTGTGGCGATGGCTGTCGAGGCGGGATTGACGTATTCGTCCTGGCACGTTTTCATGATGGACCCTCGAAGCTAGACGTATTGAGATATGCCTCACATTGTTATATGTATTTTCATCACGGGGCAAATTATAATTGATGATCACGCCCGGGCCGCGAGGACAGCATGGGAAAAATGAACATACCGCCATGGACCGGAATGGCCGAGCTTGACGGCCGCACCCGGAGTAGGCGCGGCGAGCCCGGCTGTTGCTGGGTTCCCGTGGCCGACGTCATGGAATGCGTTGACGGCTATGTGGTCCAGGTGGAGCTGCCGGGCCTGTCGCTTGAGGATGTCACCGTGGAGCTCAAGGGGTGTGACCTCTGGGTCTATGGAACCACGCCGGACCCCGATGCCAGGGAGCGGGAACGCACCCGGCCGACCCGGTATCAGTTGCTCGAACGGCCACGCGGCCCCTTTGCCCGGCGGTTCACTCTGGCCGGCGGCATCGGCCGGACCGATATCCGCGCCGTGCTCAAGGACGGCCTGCTCACCGTCACCCTCAGAAAATCCCCGGCCAAGCGTCGCACCATCCCCGTTGGAGAGTAGGGCACGGTGTCGCCGTCGCCTCCTTCGCCCCGCTTCCGTCCCGGTTTGTCGCCTTGCGGCTTGGCGTTCGAGCGGTTAGTGTGCCGCCCATGAGGCCCGCCATCAAGAGACTACTTTTCTGCTGCGCCCTGTTGTGCGCCGTCCTCGTCCACTCCGTAGCCCTTGCTCAGGAGCGCCTGCTGCCCATCGTCTTTGAGCAGTATCCTCCCTACGAGTACATGGAGGACGGACAGGTCAAGGGCATCAACATGGACCTCATCCGCGAGGCGTTCAGGCGCATGGGCGTGACCCCCGTCTTCGAACCCAGGCCGTGGAAGCGCGGTCTGCTGGAGCTCAAGACCGGCGACATCCTGGCCCTCTCCTCGGGCTTCAGGACGCCCGAGCGCGAGACCTTCGCCTTTTTCCCGTCCGAGCCGCTGGCCATGGAGGTCAACGTTGTCGCCACGCTGCGCGGGAGCGGCGTGAAGGTGGCCTCCCTATCCGATCTGTCCGGCCTGTCCGTGGGCGTGGTCCGCGAGTACGAGTACGGGCCGGAGTTTGACGCCCTGCGAGGCATTCAACGGGTCGAGACCAACTCCAGCCATCAACTGCTCAGGATGCTGCTCAACGGGCGCATGGACGCGGCGGTGGGCAACCGGGCCGTGTTCGACCACCTGGCCGGGAAGATGGGCCGTCGCGGCGAGCTGAGCTACGACTGCGAGATCGGGCGGGGGGCTTTGTACCTCTTCTTTTCGCGCGCCAGGGGGGCCGAGGCAAAGGCCCTGTCGCGCTCCTTCGGCGAGGCCGTCAGGGCCATGCGCGAGGACGGAACCTTTGCCGCCATCGAAGCCAAATACTGACGAACGGCCAACTATCGCCTTGACGCCGCCCGCCAAAGACCTATCTATTCTGATCATGATTTCCTCAGAGGTGTATTCAGCATGACGAGTCACATCAAGACACTGTTGCTCCTTGGCTTGTTGACGGGCCTGCTCCTGTTCCTGGGCGGTCTCATGGGCGGCCGGGCCGGACTGGTCATCGCCTTTGGCATGGCCATGGTCATGAACGTGGCCAGCTACTGGTACTCGGACACGATCGTTCTGAAGATGTACAAGGCGCGGGAGCTTTCCCGGGGCGACGCGCCCCTCATCCACGCCGTGGTCGAGGAAATGGCCGCCAAGGCGGGCATCCCCAAGCCGCGCATCGTCCTCATTCCCCAGGACGCGCCCAACGCCTTCGCCACCGGCCGCGACCCGGAAAACGCCGTGGTCGCCGTGACCCGGGGCATCGTCGCGATCCTCAATCCCGACGAGCTCAAGGGCGTCCTGGCCCACGAGCTGGGCCATATCGTCAACCGCGACATCCTTGTCCAGAGCATCGCCGCGGTGCTGGGCGGGGCCGTCGTCTTCCTGGCCACCATGCTCCAGTGGTCGGCTATCTTCGGCATCGGCCGCGACGACGAGGAGGGCGGCAACCCCCTGGCCGCGCTGGCCATGGCCATGCTCGCCCCGGTGGCCGCCACCCTGATCCAGATGGCCATATCCCGCTCGCGGGAGTATCTGGCGGACGCCACCGGCGCGAAGCTGAGCGGCAACCCCCTGCATCTGGCCGGGGCGCTGGGCAAGCTCGAAGCGGCGGCCGAACGCGTGCCAATGCAGGGCAGCCCCACCACCGAGAACCTGTTCATCGTCAACCCGTTCCGTGGACGGGGCGCGGCCGCGCTCTTTTCCACCCATCCGCCCGTTGCGGAGCGCATAGCGCGGCTCCGGGCCATGGCAGAGGGCGGGCGTTAATGAATCGTTTTTCAGCTTTACTGGTCCTTGGCGCGTGGCTTTTCGTCCTTCTGGCTGCGCCTGCGGCGCGAGCCGTCCCGGCACAGCCGGACAACGACCGGCGCACGCCCGTGGTCCGCGCGGTGCAGGCCACCAGCCCGTCGGTTGTCAACATCACCGTCACCCGGCGCAGCCAGGGGGATGTCCGCTCGCCCTTCGGGGACCCCTTTCTCGACCGCTTTTTCGGCTCCATGTACGGCCAGCAGCCGCGCGACTCCCAAAGCCTGGGCTCCGGCGTGATCATCGACGGGGCCAAGGGGCTGGTGCTGACCAACGCCCACGTCATCTCCGGCGGCGGAGAGATCGCCGTGCGTCTGCTCGACGGGCGTGACTTCGCCGCAGACCTGGTGGGCTCGGACCCGGATTTCGACCTGGCCGTGCTCAAGCTGCGCAACGGAGCCGGACTGCCCCAGGTATCCATGGGCGATTCCGACGACATCTACATCGGCGAGACCGTCATCGCCATCGGCAACCCCTTTGGCTACTCGCACACGGTGACAACCGGCGTGGTCTCGGCCCTGAACCGGCCCATGACCACGGACAACGGCGCGTTCGGCAGCTTTATCCAGACCGACGCGGCCATCAATCCCGGCAACTCGGGCGGACCGCTGCTCAACATCCACGGCGAGCTCATCGGCATCACCACCGCCATCCAGGCCAGGGCCGAGGGCATCGGCTTTGCCATCCCGGTGAACAAGGCCAAGTTCGTGGTGCACGAGCTGCTGGATTCCGGCCACGTGGCCCCCATCTGGCTGGGCCTCTTCGGCCAGGACGTGGACCAGGCCACGGCGCGCTATTTCAAGCTCAGGAGCGTCAAGGGGATGCTCGTGTCGGAGGTCCATGCCGACACGCCGGGAGCCAGGGCGGGGATCAAACCGGGCGATATCGTCCTGGCCTTCAACGGCGCGCAGATCGCGGGCAAGGACGACTACCTCACCCGGCTCTTCGGCATCACCCGCAGCGAGCGGGTGGTTCTGACCGTCCAGCGCGACGGCACGCAGCGCGACATCACCTTGAAGCCCCAGGTGCTCGACAAGGGCAAGGCCCTTGAGCTGGTACGCACCCGCTGGGGGTTCGAGCTGGCGGACCGCAACGGCGGCGGGGCCGAGGTGACCATGGTCAGGCCCGGCAGCCCGGCGGCCCGGCTCGGGCTCCAGCCGGGCGACGTTATCCACCAGATAGGCAGCCGCAGGCTGGCCTCGGGCATCGACCTGCTCAACGCCTTCCTGCGGAACAGAATGCAAAAGACCGTGCTCATGCGCGTACAGCGCGGGCGGGGTCTGTATTACGTCAGGCTGACGCTCTAGCAGGCTGTGGGAAATGGTCGAGTGGTGCATTGCTTCAAAGAGATCGAATCCTTGCGTGCGGGAAGCACGCCTTGGCTTTCGGCTTTTTTCTCGCCTTGCATCCGAACCTTTATGAACAGCATTGAGATACTGTATCTTTCAACGCACGGCCAATCCTTGGCCCGGCGGTAAACAAGGGAAACGACACCCGGAGGAGGGTCATGCAGGATCAACGAAGGTACTGGACGGAGCGGGGAAGGGATAAGACCTTCACCACGCCGTTCAGGATGGACATTTTCTCACACCATGTGGACAAAAAGGCCCGGATACTCGATTTCGGCTGCGGCTATGGCCGGACCCTGGCCGAGCTTGCCGAGGCGGGCTACGACGACCTGACCGGGCTGGACTTTTCCGAACCGCTCATAGAGCGGGGGCGGGCGGAACATCCCGACCTCAACCTCATCGCCTATCCCGGCGGCCGGCTTCCGTTCGATGACAACACCTTTGACGCGGCCCTCATGCTCGGCGTGTTCACCTGCATCATCGAGACCAGGGAACAGGCCGAGACCCTGCTTGAGCTCAAGCGGGTGCTCAAGCCCGGCGGCCTGCTCTACGTCAACGACTTTCTCCTCAACCGGGACAAGCGGAACCTGGACCGCTACATGCTCGGGCAGGAAAAGTACGGCATCTACGGCATTTTCGATGTGGAGGACGGCGGGACCATGCGCCACCACGACCGCAATCACATGGAAGCCCTGTTCTTCGACTTCGAGTCCCTGCTCTTCGAGGAAACCATCTTCGACACCATGCACGGACACCATTCCGAGGGCTTCCGGTCCCTCATGCGCATCCCCGGCTAGGTCCGGGACGCCCTTTTCGGGCCGTGCATGGCCCCCGTTCCCGAGTGGCAAAGCCGCCCGCATCTACAGGTGCGGGCGGTTGTTTTCTGCCCGGGTCAGGCGGGTCCGCGACAGACGGCTTCCGCGACATTCGCCACGTCACACACCTTGGCAGAACCCGCTCCAGCGTGAAATGTGCAATGGAATTAACCCGGTGGGAGCAATGGCGAAATGGCCTCCATGCGTCGGTGCGACGCGCAGGACGAGGGACGGCTCTGCGAAAATGCGTCAGCGTGTCCGTCTTTTTGTGTGAGGCCAACAGCGGTCGCGGGCTCCCCCTGAAGCCCCGGACTCCGGGGCAAAACCCCAAGACGGGCGGCACGCTGGACTGAAACCCTATGGTGGAGCGTATGAAGCGAAAGAACTACTGCATCCTGCTGGCGGCCGGTTCCGGCAATCGCATGAAATTTCCCACGCCCAAGCAGTTTCTCAAGATCGCCGGGCGGACG
>CAMYLL010000081.1 GCA_947259235.1 uncultured Pseudodesulfovibrio sp.
CATGCCCGCCTGGAAGACCGTACCCTGGACGACCTGGGTGGGCTTGACCTTGCAGATGAGCAGGATGAGACCGCCGATGAGCAGCATCACTATCTGGATGACGATGCTCATCTTGATGGTCTTGGCCGGGGAGCCGTAGGCCGGGAGGATTTCAGGATAGACCGCGAACAGCCCGATGAGGGCCAGCGCGCCGCAGAAGAGGAAAACCGACAGCTTGGCGGACCTGGGCAGTTCCTTGCCCAGCGTGGTGATGGTCTCGCCGAACATGTAGTGCTTGATCTCCGGGTCGGCCAGGCGCGCCTGATAGTCGGGATCGTCTGCCAGGTCCTTACCCCGGCGGCTGGAAAACAGCGCGGCGAGGAAGATGCCGATCATGCACGAGGGCAGGGTGACGGCCAGCACCTGCAGGATGGATATCCCCACGTTGTTGCTGGCAGACATGGTGACAAAGGCGACCACCGCAGCCGCGATGGGCGAGCAGGTGATGCCCACCTGGGACGCGATGGACGAGACCGCCACCGGACGCTCCGGGCGAATACCGTTCTTCAGGGAGATGTCGGCTATGATGGGCATCAGGGTGTAGACCACGTGGCCTGTACCGCACAGCACTGTCAGGAAGAACGTGCAGTAGGGGGCCAGGAAGGTGATGCGCGCCGGATGTTTGCGCAGGAATCGTTCGGCGATCTGGATGAGGAAGTCCATGCCGCCTGCGGCCTGCAGGATGCCCGCCGTGGTGACGGCGGCGATGATGATGTAGATGACCGTGGTCGGGGGCGAGCCGGGCTTCATCTGGAAGCCGAGAACCAGGATTGCCAGGCCTATGCCCGAAACGACGCCGAGGGCCACACCGCCCCGCCGTGCGCCGAAATACAGGCACGCGAGGACGATGAGAATTTGGATTACCGGGAGCACGATGACACCTCCATTGCGGAAGTTTGTGTTGTTGATAACAGGAATCGCAGTGGTTACTTTTATATAGCCATAGGGGAAAACGATATCGACTTCAAGGAGAAGTATTCATCCTTTTCTAAACGAGTCGGGAGGGTTGCAGCGCTGTTCGTGCGGCATGGCGTGACAGGTGTTCCGACGGGGGGGAATCGCCGCCTTGCCACATGGAGCGGTCATCGTCAGGAAGAGAAAATCAGTGTCCGTGCACCTGGGGGGCTTGCCTCTCCTTCGCTCAGGCCTTCGTCTGTATTGCGGGCGCGGCCTTTCTCTGCTCGGCATGGCGCAGCAGCACCCGGGCCATGAAGCGTTGCGAGTGATAGAACGAGAAGAATTTCATGAGCATCTGCAGGGAGAACCGTTTGGTCACGCCCAGGTCGCGCAGCTCGCTCAGTCGGACATGGGCGGCGTTCAGGGCTTCGGCCAGAGGTTCCTCGTCCAGGGGGTCGCCCTGCCCGATGGCCGTGAGGGACCGCTGGATGGCCTCGGTCAAGGCCCGTAGCTCCGCCTCCATGAGGATGTCGTAGCCCTGGTCCTGGGCGTCGTTGAGGGAGTTGAACATGGCCCGCATGTGCGGCAGGCAGGTTTCCAGGGTATTCAATTTCAAACCAAGGGCCTGGGTGTCGTCGCGGTAGAGCAGCCGTTCATGGTGCAGCACTCCCTGAAAGAGGTTGCGGTCTTCGGCAACCTCGGCCTCCAGCCGGTCCAGCTGGTCCGGGGTCATCATGCTCTGGCGGTGGAGGAACGCGTCGATCAGCTCGCCGTACACCCCGGCCAGCGTCGAGAACTGGCGTTGCAGGCGCAGGGTGAGCGCCGTGCTCGCGCGCTGGGGCCACAGGGTGACGCTGACGAGAAAGGCGCAGGTGACGCCCAGGGCTATCTCCAGCACCCGCTCCATGCCGAAGACCAGCCGGTCAGGCTCGCCAACGCTGGCCAGGAACACGATGGCCGTGGTGATGGCGGCCATGCGGTAGCGGGCGTTGTAGCGGGTCATGTAGGCGCAGAAGGCGATGGACAGGAACAGCATCAGCAGGATCATGGGCTGGCTGTCCGGGCACAGCAGGATGGCCACGGCGGCGATGACCGCACCCACGGCCGTGCCGGAGAAGCGATACCAGCACATGCGGATGGAATCCGCCACGGACATCTGCATGACGATGACAGCAGACAGGGCCGCCCAGTAGGCGAAGGGGAAGTGAAAGAAATCCGCGGCGACATAGGCCAGCACCGAGGCCAGCCCGGTTTTGATGCCGTGCCTGATGTGGGATTTCGTGGAGTTGGGATCGACGTGCCGCATGGTTTTTCCGCACCCGGTTTGCCGTGTCCGGGCCGACAAGGCAAGTGAAAAATGTGTCCTTCAAACGTCCTTTCCATAGCGCATCCGCGCCGGGCGGGGAAACGCTTTCGGGTGAATATAACCCCGGTGTCGCCCGGGCGCGGCTACCGTGCCAGCGGGGCGAATGCGGCGCCGGTCAGGGCGGCGAGGTCTTCGGGAGAGAGCTCGATCTCCATGCCCCGGCGACCGGCGCTGACGAACATGGTGGCGTGGTCCCGGGCGGAGGCGTCTATGACGGTGCGCAACCGCTTCTTCTGCCCCAGGGGGCTGACCCCGCCCACCACGTAGCCGGTGACGCGCTCGACCACGGCGACATCGGCCATGGTCATTTTCTTGGCCCCCACGGCCTTGGCCAGCCGCTTCAGGTCGAGCTGATACATGACGGGGACCACGGCCACGTAGAGGTCGTGGTCGTCTGCCGCCACCAGGGTCTTGTAGACCCGCTCGGGGGCGACTCCCATCTTCTGCGCCGCCTCCCTGCCGTAGGACTCTGCGGCGGGGTCGTGCTCGTATTCATGAACGGTGTAGGCTATCTTCGCCTGTTTCGCCTTGTTGATTGCCGGAGTCATTGGCCGTGTCCCGTGGTCTGTTGTGTTGTTGCATATCGTTGAAATATCGAATCGCCATGCGGGTGTGTTGTTCCCGGCCAGCGGGCGCTTGTCAAGAGGGGGGCGCGCCCGGGGGGGAACCGACCCGGCAGAGCAGCCTGGCAAGGGGAGGACCGGCCAGAACCACGGCGAACAGGCGCAGGGTCTGGAGTGCGATGACAAAAGGCACGTCGCAGTCGCTGCCCAGCGCGATGGCGGTCACCGTATCGAGCCCGCCCGGGCTGGTGGCGAGATAGGCGGTGAGGCCGTCCACGCCCATGAACCGGGTGAGCATCCAGGCCGCCGCGCTGCACAGGGACATCAGGAGCAAGATGGCCGCGAGCATCTGCGGCAGCGACCGCAAGGCGTGCCGTACCGTGGCGGCGGTGAAGCTCAGCCCCACGTACCAGCCCAGAACCGCATAGGTGCAGCACTGGAGCCAGAAGGGCAGGGTCAGCTGGACCACCCCGATGGAGTTGAGCGCCGCTCCGGCGAGCATGGGGATGAGCAGCGCGCCGGACGGCAGGGGGAGCCTGTGGCTCAGGAGGTAGCCGCCGACGACGATGAGCAGGGTGTGCAGCAGGGGGACCAAGGGCGCGTCAAACCCCGGGGACCAGCCGATCTGATCAGGCGACGCGGCGACGGGGGGCAGAAGGACATAGGACACGACCGAGGCGGTGAGCACCACCACGAAGAGCCGCGTGTACTGCATGAAGGCCACCATGCGCAGGTCGGCGCCATGCGCCTCGGCCATGGCTGTCATGATGGCGGCCCCGCCGGGAGTGGTCCCCCAGGCGGCCGTGCTGCCCGGAAGCGAGCCGAACCGCATGAGCACGAACCCCGCCAGCGTGCCGGAAAGTACTATGGTGGCGATGACGAGAGCCATTACGGGCCAATGCCTGGCAAAGGGTTCGACAAGCGATGGCGTCAGGGTCTGCGCCACCAGACAGCCGAACATTGACTGGGAAAGGACGAAGGCCCGGCGGGGGACGGCGATGGGCACGCCGCGCAGGGCAAAGAACACGCCGCACACCATGGGGCCGAGCATGATGGCGCCCGGCAGCCCCACCCTGTGCAGGGCGACGGCAAGGACGGCGGAGGCGAGGGTCAAGGCCCCCCAGCGGGACAGGCGGATGATGAAGGTCGGCATGGTTGATCTCTGTGGCCCCGGCGGCTCCGGGGCGCAGGGGGGAGCCTACATACCGACCGTGCGGAAGTACAGGGGGAACCCGCCTCGCGGCCCGGCAAGGTCGGGAGCGGCCGGTTGCGGCTCCCGGAAAGGGTCGCATGGGAGCAGGAAAGGCGTTGCGGATATCGCCACTGCTGTTCAGCGGGGTCGTCTGATCCCGGAGGGAGGGCTTGCCCGGGAGGTCTGGGGTGTCAGGGAAGAGGATGTCGGCTGTTCGTTGCGGTGTTCCGCCTGTGTCGTGCATCATTCATGAACGTACTTCCTCACGATGGCGTCAATCAGTCCTTCGTTTTTCATTGCCGCAATAATGGCGTTGATTTCGGGCATCCTTTCTTTCAACGGGGATTTTTTGCTGATTCCAAAATGAAGCTCCCATTCGATGAACGACTTCTTTGAAGGAACGACCTTTCCGATCAATTCCGGGTACTGCTTGAACAACCCGCCGGCCACGATCTCGTTGCACGGAAACACGTCTATCCTGTGTGACAGCAGCATCCTGAAATTGGACAGATCGCTGTTTGCCACGTTCACGTCCATATCCTTGAGCATTTCGTCAAATCGCGTGCCGTAGCTGTAGCCCCGGGTTACGCCTATTTTGTAAGCGCGCAGATCATGGATGCGTTCGAAACCGGCGGCGACGCCGGGCCTGTCCGCGGCGGACCAGATGAGCCCCCTGACCGTCAGGACGGCGTCCGTGAACTCGATATACGCCTGCCGCTCCGGTGTTTTGATCAGGATCATGATGCCGTCTTTGGTGCCGATTTCCAGAGACTCCAAAGCCCGCTTCAAGGGATACATCTCAATATCCCCCTTCAGATTCATCCTGCCCAACAGCGTGTGAACCAGTTCAACGGCTATCCCTTGAACCTCGCCGTTGCCCTGATAATAGAATGGAGGGTAGTCGAAGGCGGCCAGATGAACCGGCTCGTCCCCGAGAGCGGTCCGGGCGGGCAGCCACAGGAAGAGTACGCACGCTGCGGCAACGAGCGTCGTCCATCGACGCAATCCGCCGTGGCGGAGGAGGCCTGTGCCCCGATTCTCATCTACAGCAGTCCCTGCCTGCATACACCGTATTCCCGTTTTTGCGACTTCGTCGATCAGTTGGCCCACTTTGCGTGACGCGTGGGCTGGTATTGGAAGCGTCCCGGTTTTCCATCCCTGCTGTTTCATCAGCCAGTGTACCACGATACCATACAATCCGGTATGGTCATAGAAGATGTGGTGTTTTTTTGGACAGGGCATCGGGGGTGGAATCCACCGCAGTATAAAGTCACACCGTGTCCGGGGCGTGCCGTAGCAGCGTCCGTGTCATCGCTCGTTCTGATGCGCCTTTGGCCGAAAAATGATTCGAAGTCAATCTGTGCCTTGGGGGATTGTACTGTTGGGGGGATGATTTGAATAATCCCGACAAAAGAGGTGGCCGAAGGAGGCGAATCGCGTTCTCGTGCGAACGGAGAGTGCTAAGCCAGGGGGGGGCCTGGGTCAACCCTCTGTCTTGGTTCGTGATGGAACTGGTCCAAGTTCCGATTTGTGTTGATTTCGGTAGTAATGGCCGGTATATTTTATAGGTAGCATAGTATTATTCGTGTGGCGGCTTCTCGGATTGTCCCGGAGGGTGGATGGACAAAAATGCTTCTTTTTTGCTGGTCAAATCCCTTGAGCAGACATTTGGCGCAAGGCTCTGGTCGTCTGTAAAGGATTTGTTGCCCATCATATTGGTCATCGCATTCTTCCAGGGGGTGGTCCTTCGACAGCCCTTGCCCGATGTGCTCGGGGTGCTTGAGGGAGGAGTGCTGGTCGTTCTCGGTCTGACCCTTTTTATCCAGGGCCTGGAAATGGGGCTGTTCCCCATCGGCGAACAGATGGCCCACGCGCTGGCCCGCAAAGGCAGCCTTTTCTGGCTCCTGACCTTTTCGTTTGCCCTCGGGTTTTCCACCACTGTGGCCGAACCAGCTCTGATCGCCGTATCCAAGGAAGCGTCCAGCGTTGCGGCAAAGGGAGGGCTTATCGGAATGGACGAAGGGGCCATGGGCAGTTATGCACTGGGACTGCGCCTGTCGGTCGCCTTCTCCGTCGGTGTTTCCATCCTGATCGGGGTCCTGCGTATCCTGAAAGGGTGGCCTGTGCACTATCTCATAATCGGAGGATACGTGCTCGTTATGGTCATGACCGTGTTCGCCCCGGAGGAGATCGTGGGTATCGCGTATGATGCGGGCGGGGTGACCACGTCCACGGTGACCGTCCCGCTTGTGGCGGCACTGGGGGTCGGCCTCGCGTCAATAATCAAGGGACGCAATCCGCTCATTGACGGTTTCGGGCTGATCGCATTCGCATCACTGCTGCCAATGATAGCCGTGATCGGTTACGGGCTGATTATTTTTGGCGTAGGCTGAGGAGTACCGCATGGTTTTTTTCTCCGAATTTTCCGCCGCATTCTTTTCCACCTGTCGCGACGTGCTGCCGATACTCCTGCTGCTGCTCGGCTTTCAGCTGTTCGTGCTTCGGCAGCCGGTTCCGCATCCCAAGCGGCTGATCGCAGGAGGGGTATACGTCGTCGTCGGCCTGGCGCTGTTCCTTATGGGGCTTGAGAAAGCCCTGTTCCCGCTGGGAAGAATGATGGCGACCCAGCTTTCCGATCCGGCCTTCCTCTGGGGCGGAGCCGTAGCCGCATCCAACTGGACCGCATACGGCTGGATATACCTTTTCGCTGCATTGATCGGCTTTTCGACAACCATAGCGGAGCCGTCCCTGCTGGCCGTCGCCATCAAGGCGAAGGAGGTCTCCGGAGGCGGCATCAGCCAGTGGGGACTCAGAATAACCGTTGCCTTGGGAGTTGCCGTGGGCATCTCCCTGGGAGCATTCCGCATAGTGACAGGAACGCCGTTGTATCTCTATATTCTTGTCGGTTACGTAATCGTTATCATACAGACGTTTTTTGCCCCCAAGAAGATCATCGCCCTTGCATACGACTCGGGCGGCGTGACAACATCGACGGTCACCGTTCCCCTGGTGGCTGCTCTCGGACTGGGGTTGTCGGAGACCGTGCCGGGCAGAAATCCGGCGCTTGACGGCTTCGGACTGATCGCCTTCGCAAGCCTGTTCCCGATAATTGCCGTCATGGGATACGCGCAGATGACCCAATGGGTGACCAATCGAAAGAAGAATTTATTCCGGAGGGAGAAAAACCATGAGATTCAAACTGGTATTAGCGCCGGTTAAAACGCACAAGACAGATCCTATCGTCGATGCGGCAAAGGCCGTCGGCGCCACCGGAGCAACCATAATCCCGGGGCGCGGGACAGGGATGCACGAGGCCAAGACCTTTTTCGGGCTTACCCTGGAGGATCAGACCGACATCGTCATGTTCCTTCTGGAGGAGCATCTGGTGAAGACCGTTCTGTCGGCGATAGAAGAGGCCGGAGAGTTCCAGAAACCCGGGACCGGCATCGCGCTGGTGCTCCCCGTGGAGCAGGTTATCGGCATGGAAAGCCAGATAGAGCGGTTCAAGGAAGAGATCCGGGACAAGTATCTGTAAACATTTTCCGGGCCGGAAAAGCCCGGGGCAGGAGGCAATATGTCCACGCCTATTGTTCGTGTTCGTGATGTGATGAAGAAAGAGGTTTTGAGCATTGACGGAATGGCGACCGCCTGCGAGGCGGCGGAGATGATGCGCAAGGCGCGTGTTTCCGAACTGCTGGTAACCCGGCGGCATGACGATGACGCCTGGGGGATGGTGACCATTACCGATTTGGTCAAGAAGGTGATCGTTCCGGGGCAGGACGGTGCGACTGTGGGCGTTTATGAAATCATGACCAAGCCGATCATCACCGTGCCGGCCAACATGGATATCCGCTATGCTGTCCGCCTGATGGATAGGACCAGCGTCAGAAGCGCTCCTGTCGAGGATATGGGCGAGGTGGTCGGTGTTGTGTCGTTGTCATCGCTGGTGCTCGACAACAACATCCTCTAGCCGCTTGATTCGGCGGCTCGCAGTGAAGGCGAGCAAGGAGGGGGGTATGTGGTTTTTCCTGTCCGCAGTTAAGTCTGTGATGAATATCAAGCGCGTGTGCAGACGGTGCGGCAAGGCTCAGTTCGTCCGGTTGGAGGACAGGGGCAAAACGATCGCCTGCAAGTATTGCGGGGGCGAGCTGCCCTCCCCGGAGAACTATCCTGACGATTCCTCCGAGGAGTCGTGACGCCCTCGGTATCTTTTTTTCATTAACAACGCGGGCAACTGGTATCATGCCCTCCAGCCGATAGCCGGGAAGGATATGTCTTGCCGCCCGCTGTCACTGCTGTTCCGCTGGCCACCCTCCCGCACGCTCCTTCCTTTTTTCCCCGCTATCCCGTAGCGTAGTGTGCGCGTATTCTCAAAATTCTACACATACTGCATTGGAGTTGTTCAACTCCCGAGGTATTGCCATGGCATTGCGCGTCATCGAGATAGTCACGCCCCGCTCGGACAAGGAGGACGTGAAGAAGTCGCTGGAGGACCACCAGCCCGACCAGGGCTATGTATTCTGGGCCTCGCCCCTGGACGACGGCGAGTCGCTTTCCTTCAGGGTGGTCCTTGACGTGGAGCAGACCGAGAACGTCATGGACAAGATGGAGCAGCTCTTTGCCTGGACCGACAAGTACCGCATCGTGGTCTATCCGGCCGAGGCCACGCTGCCACGGCTGGACAAGCTGGCCAAGGAGGAGAATGGCCAGGACGGGAAGCAGGCGGAGAAAGAGAACGATGCGGGCAACGGGCGCATCAGCCGTGAGGAGTTGTATGCGGACGTGCTGGACACCACGCTGCTCTCGCGCAACTATCTCATGCTCGTCTTCTTTTCCTCGCTGGTGGGTGTCATCGGGCTCCTGCGCGACAACGTGGCCATCATCATCGGAGCCATGGTCCTGGCGCCGCTGCTCGGCCCCAACGTGGGCCTGGCTCTCGCCACCACGCTCGGCGACGCCAAGCTGGCTCGGGAATCCTTCAAGACCCTGTCCACAGGCATCGGAATCTGCCTGGCCGTCTCCATTGCCACCGGGCTGTTTTTCGGGATCACCTTTATGAACCATGAACTCGAAATCCGCAGCGTGACCAGCTACTCGGACATCATCCTGGCCATCGTCTCGGGCGCAGCCGGGATCATCTCCTTCACTCTGGGCGTGCCGACCTCGCTTATCGGGGTTATGGTCGCCTTGTCGCTGCT
>CAMYLL010000082.1 GCA_947259235.1 uncultured Pseudodesulfovibrio sp.
CGCAGGCATCGGCCAGGTCGTCGACATGCAGAAACTCCCGGCGCGGCGAGCCCGTGCCCCACACCACTACATGATCCGCCCCGGACTCCCTGGCGTCGTGAAACTTGCGGATCAGAGCGGGGATGACATGGGAACTGTCCATGTCGAAATTGTCGCCCGGGCCATACAGGTTGGTGGGCATGACGCTGATGGCGTTGAAGCCGTACTGACGCCGGTAGGCCGCGCACATCTTCAGCCCGGCTATCTTGGCTATGGCGTACCACTCGTTGGTGGGTTCGAGGGGGCCCGTGAGCAGGCAGTCCTCCGGCATGGGCTGGGGAGCGTGCTTGGGATAGATGCACGACGACCCCAGGAACAGGAATTTCCTGACCCCGTTGCGATAGGCGGCGTCGATGACGTTGGTTTGAATCTGCAGGTTGTCGCGAATGAAATCAGCAGGATGCGTCGCGTTTGCAAGAATACCGCCCACCTTGGCCGCGGCAAGGAACACATAGTCCGGGGTGGTTTGGGCGAAGAACGCGTCAACATCGGCCTGGTTGCGGAGGTTGAGCTCGCCGCTGGTGCGCAGGAGCAGGTTCTTGCACCCGCAGCGCTTCAGCCGCCGGACCAGCGCGGAGCCTACCAGCCCGCCATGGCCGGCCACGTATATCAGATCATCCGGTTGCAGGTGCGCGGTCATGGCTACTCCTGCGGCTGACAGGTTTCAAAGCCGTTCTTGCGGCACAGGTCCTCGCGCTGGGCGATGCGGAAGTCCTCCCGGGCCATCTCCGTGACAAGCTGGCGAAAGCCCACTTTGGGAGTCCAGCCGAGCTCTTCTCTGGCCCTGGACGGGTCGCCAAGGAGCGTCTCCACCTCGGTCGGCCTGTAGTATTTCGGGTCCACGGCGACAATCACCTCGCCGGTGGCGGCGTCGCGCCCCACCTCGTCCCGACCCAGTCCCTGCCACGTGATGGCGATGCCAAGCTCAGCCGCGGCCAGCTCCACGAACTCCCGGACCGAATGCTGTTCGCCTGTGGCGATCACATAATCCGTGGGCTTTTCCTGTTGCAGCATGAGCCATTGCGCCTCCACATAGTCCCTCGCATGGCCCCAGTCGCGCAGGGCGTTCATATTGCCGAGGTACAGCCTGTCCTGCAGGCCGAGCCTGATCCTGGCAAGGGCGCGGGTGATCTTTCTGGTGACGAAGGTCTCCCCCCGGACGGGAGACTCATGGTTGAACAAAATCCCGTTGCAGGCGAACATGCCGTACGCCTCCCGGTAATTGACGCAAATCCAGTAGGAATACATCTTTGCGACGGCATAGGGGGACCGGGGATAAAACGGCGTCTTTTCCGTCTGCGGAACTTCCTGCACCAATCCGAACAACTCCGAGGTGGACGCCTGATAGAACTTCGTCCGGCCCTCCAGCCCGGCGATCCTGATGGCCTCCAGCAGGCGAAGCGTCCCCAGCGCGGTCACATCGGCCGTATACTCCGGGCACTCGAAGGAGACCGCCACATGGCTCTGTGCGGCCAGGTTGTAAATCTCGTCGGGCTGCACCTCCTGAACAATCCTGATGAGGTTCGAGGAGTCCGACATGTCGCCGTAATGCAGGAAGAAATGCTTGTCCTCGACGTGGGGGCCTTCATAGACGTCGTCGATGCGATCCGTGTTGAACAGGGACGCACGGCGTTTGATCCCGTGCACCTCGTATCCCTTTTTCAGAAGGAACCTGACCAGATACGATCCGTCCTGACCGGTGACACCTGTAATCAAAGCGACTTTTTTCATATTTCACCCTCGCAACGCCCATCTGCGTCGTCAAAACGGACGGCATCGACTTCTTTGAAGCATGACCCTGTTTGTATTTCCAAACCATCTCGCGGAACACTGGCGGGGTTCCCTCGGGTGTTCCCGGGGAAGCATGCGCACTCTGGCCCAAAAGACCACGCCAAAAGATACTGCGCACGTTTTCTTTTGCCTCTTCCGGGGCAATATCGCAAGGGAGCGTTTTTCAAGATCAGCCAGACCGCCCTGCCATCTGACGCAACGACAAGGCCCGCTTCAACGAAGCGGGCCTTGTGATCATTCGTGTCCGACGCGGGGCGCGGGTTATTCTTCGGAATCGGGCTGGGATTCGGGGGCGAGGTCGTCTCCGGCGGCGTCCAGGTCCGGGTCGCCGTCGGTGTCCATGTCGATCTCGGCCTCCACATCCTCAACGGGCTGTTCCATGTAGCGGGAAAAGACGAGAAAGCCCGTGTGGGCCACCATGCGGTCGTCCGGGCGCAGCCTGTCCGCCACGGGTTTCCAGCGCCGCACGAGGATTTCGAGCACCTCGGTCTCGGCAAAGGGTCCGGCCTCCAGCCCGCGCAGCAGGTCGCTGACCTGGTTGACCGTGGGCAGCAGGAAGCCGCACATGGCGCCGGGGATGACGGCCTCGGGAATGGAGCCGAGGTATTCCCAGGGGGTGCGCACGTCCAGGAAGAGCGCGTCCGCACCCGAGTGCAGGAACCCGTCCTCGATGTTGCGGTTGACCTGCTCCACGCGCGCGGCCAGCCCCACGCGCTCCAGGTTCTTGCCCGCCAGCTTGAAGAAGTCCGCCCGACGCTCGTAGGTGATGACCTTGCCCGTGTCGCCCACGAACCATGCCAGGGCCGTGGTCAGCCCGCCCGAGCCCGTGCCGGACTCGATGACCGTGGAGCCGGGGCCGATGCCCAGCTTCATCATCAGGTATCCGATTTCCTTGGGATACATGATCTGGGTCTGGCGCTTCACGCCCTTGATCAGGTCGTGCAGGGTGGGCTTGAGAATGAGATAGGACCGACCCAGGTGGGTCTTGACGTACTGGCCGAAACCGGCCTCCGCCACGTCGTCCATGAGCAGCTTGCCGTCATGGGTGTGCACCTCGCCGCCCGTTTCGAGCTTGCGCAGGTATCGTTTGCCCTTGTGGCTGATGAGCAATATGAGCTGTCCGGATTCGATCATGACCCCTCCTGGTAAAATATGGCCTTCGGTAAGGCCCCACTGCCCGGAAGTCAAGGAAAAGGGGACCGGGACGACCCGTCCCGGTTCAACATACCGCTTGCCAGCCAGCCGTGCGACCTGTACCAATACACCTATCCCCGTCCTTGACATGCGCGCCCTGATCCTTAATATCCCTACAGATTTTTTTTAAGGACATGCGGCGCGCCCCTGTCGGATGGACGACGTGTCCCGAGCAACGCGAGGTATCACCGGAACATGACATATAAATACGTCTTCGGCCCCGTCATGAGCGGGCGGCTGGGCCGGTCCCTCGGGCTGGACCTGCTGGGAGGACGCGTCTGTTCCATGGACTGCGTGTACTGCGAGGTGGGGGCCACCCGGACCCTGACCTGCGAGCGGGCCGAATACGCCCCGGCGCAGGACATCCTGCGGGAGCTGGCCGACTGGAAGGCGCAGGGGCTGACCCCGCCCGACATGGTCACCCTGGGCGGGCTGGGCGAGCCGACGCTGAACTCGGCCATGGCCGAGGTCATCACCGGCGCGCGCGTCCTGTTTCCCGACACACCCGTGGCCGTGCTGACCAATGCCAGCCTGATGGCCGACCCCGAGGTGCGGCGCGAGCTGGCCCTGGCCGATGTGGTGCTACCCAGCCTCGACTCCCTGGTGGAGGACGAGTTTTGCGCCATCAACCGCCCCTGCCCCGGGGTGACGCCACAGGCTGTGGCGGAAGGGATCATCGCCTTCAGGGATGAGTTCAAGGGGAAGATATTTTTGGAGATTTTGCTTGCCGAGGGGATCAACGATTCCGATGAGAACCTGGACAGGCTGAAGACTTTTTGCCGTCGGCTCGCTCCCGACCGGGTGGACGTGGTCACGCTGACCCGGCCCGGCACGGTCAAGGGAGTCCGCCCCGTGGACGGGGCGGTCCTGAGCCGCTGGCGCAAGGCACTCGGCGCGGGCGAGACCCGCGACGAAGAACGCAGGGAACCTGCGGCAGCGACGTCGGACATGGCGCGGACAACCGCGTTCGTGCAGGCGTCCCTTGCGCGCAGGCCCCAAACCGTTCTACAGTTGGCCCAGGCCCTGGGCGCGGACGAGCACGACATCCGCGCCGCCGTGGACGCCCTGGTGCGCGCGGGCGACGTTGTCGCCGCGCAGGACCGGGGAGAGACCTTCTACCACGGCTCCGGGCACGTCCTCGAATCGTAGGAAAGGCTGACTGAAGCCTTGGAATATTTCATAAATTTTTTGACACGAGGTTCCAATGACCGACAAGAAGAAACGGCAGAAGATGTTCATCTCCGTGCTGCCGGGAGAACAGGTTGAGGTCGTCATCGCCGAAGAGGGCAAGGTCAACGAGTATTACGTTGAGATGGTCCATCAGGCCAAGACCAAGGGCGACATCTACAAGGGCTACATCCACAACATAGACAACGGGCTCCAGGCCGCTTTCATCAACTACGGGGCCGAGCGCAACGGATTCCTCCAGATCGACGAAGTCCATCCCGAATACTACACGGGCAGCTACCCCATGAAAAAGGGCGCGCGCTACCCGCTGATGCAGAAGGTGCTCAAGGAGGGCCAGGAGGTCCTGGTCCAGGTGGTCAAGGAGCCCACGGGCAAGAAGGGCGCGTTCCTGACGACCTACCTCTCCCTGCCGGGCCGCAGCTTCGTCTACACCGTGGGCCGCAGCCAGATGGGCGTCTCTCGCAAGATCGAAAACGAGAAGGAACGCGAGCGGCTGAAAAAAGCCCTTGAATCCTTCACCACCACCGAGGGCGTGGGCCTCATCGCCCGCACTGCCGCCATAGGCCAGTCCAAGGCCGCGCTGGAACGCGACTACAAATATCTCAACAGGCTGTGGGAGGACATCCGCGCCAACGCCCAGAAGGTCAAGGCCCCGGCCATGGTCTATCAGGAGCTGGGCCTGGCCGCCCGCGCCGTGCGCGACTACCTGACCCTGGACGTCACCGAGATATGGGTGGACGACAAGGACACCTTCGAGCAGGTCAGCCAGTTCGTGAAGCTCGCCTTCCCCCGCAAGAACAACCTGGTCAAGCTCCATGAGGACCACGACCTCAGCCTGCTGGAGCGGTTCAACCTGGTCAAGCAGGTGCAGGAGATCTACTCCCGCGAGGCCTCCATGCCCTCGGGCGGGCGGCTGGTCTTCGACGCCACCGAGGCCCTGACCGCCATCGACATCAACTCCGGCAAGATCGGAGGCGAGAAGAATTTCCAGAAAATGGCCCTGAAGACCAACGCGGAAGCCGCCCGGGAGATCGCCCGCCAGCTGCGCCTGCGCGACATCGGCGGCCAGGTGGTCATCGACTTCATCGAGATGAAGAACCCCAAGGACTGCCGCGAGGTGGAGAAGGTCATGCGCGCCGAGATGAAGAACGACCGCGCGCGCACCGACGTCAGCCGCATCTCGCCCTTCGGCCTGATGGAGCTGGTGCGCCAGCGCCTGGGCTCCTCGGCCATCGCCATCTCCACCGAGCCGTGCCCCTGCTGCAAGGGCACGGGCATCCGGCGCAACATGGAGTGGCAGGCCATGCAGGCCCTCAAGGACATCCACCGCGAGGTGCGCAGGCCCGGCCAGGAGACTGTGGAGTACACCTGCGAGGAGGAGCTGGCCATCTATCTGCTCAACAACAAGCGCGGCGTCCTGGCCGACCTTGAGGAGCGCTACGGCAAGAAGATCCACGTGGACATCGAGTTCGAATACGACGACTAATTCGCCCCGCGAGCTTTTTTCGCGCCGCTCCGGGTTGGTCCGGGGCGGCGCTCCCTTCGGGGCCGCCATGAGCGCGGCCGGAACGCGTTCCCAGGGCGAAGCGGACGGGACACCGGAATGAAACGCCTTCTCTTGCACATCTGCTGCGGGCCATGCTCCATCACCACGCTGACCACGCTGCTCGACCAGGGGCTGGAGGTCACCGGGCTGTTCTACAACCCGAACATCCATCCCCTGACAGAGTATGTCAAACGGCGCGACGGCTGTCTCGACGTGGCCGGACGGCTGGGCGTGCCGGTCATCGTCAAGGACGACGAGTACGACCCGCAGGCGTGGTTTCGCGACATGGCCTACCGCGAGGCGAACCGCTGCTTCCACTGCTATGCCCGCCGCCTGGAGCGCACCGCCGCCATCGCCAAACGGGGCGGATTCGACGCCTTCTCCACCACCCTGCTCTACTCCAAGCATCAAAAGCACGACGCCATCGCCGCCCTTGGCCGCGACATGGAGTCGCCCAAGACCCGCTTCCACTATCACGACTTCCGCGAGGGGTGGAGCGAAGGCATCGAGACGTCCAAGGACTGGGGCATCTACCGCCAGCAATACTGCGGCTGCCTCTACAGCGAGAACGAACGCTACGCCAGGGAGCTCGGGAAAAAATCATGACCGCGCAGCCCGCCCCGCCCGTGCGCGACGCCGCCCTCATGGCCTTTGTGGCCGTCACCGCCGTGGACGGCGCGGTCACGGCCCTGCGCCTGGGCACGGCCGACGCCTGGCTCACCGGGGTCCTGGCCGTGGTGGTCTATTCCGCCCTGTCCTGGCTGGCGCGGTCCGGGCGCACCGTCTCCATCTGGGCCGTGGTGGTGATCATGCTCATCAACGCCACCCGCCACCTGACCCTTGGCGGAGGCGAGTTCATGGTCGACTCCGGCCACGCCGTGGAGGGAGCCCTCCGGCTGGCGGCGGGCGGCGTCCTGACCTGGGGCGCGCTGGTGGTCTTCAGGACCCGGCTCCGCAGGGACGACCATGGGTAGGATATACGGCGAGGACGTGCCCACCCGTCCGGCCTTCCCCGGCATGACCGGCGGCAAGAGCGGAAAGAACGCCAAAGACGACAGGAAGACCCCGCCCGCCACGGGCGACACCGGGCTGCTCCTCTACATCCACGTGCCCTTCTGCCGCTCCCGCTGCCATTACTGCACCTTTCACTCCCAGGCCTTCAACCAGGTCACCTTCGCCTGGTATCACAAGCTCCTGCTCCAGGAGATCGCGCTCTGGGGCGCACGGCTGAAGAAGCCCCTGCTGCGGACCATCTACTTCGGCGGCGGCACGCCCAGCCTGATCTCCCTGAACCAGCTCCACCAGATCATGAAGGCGCTGGACACGGCCTTCACCCTCGGCCCGTCCATGGAGGTGACCCTGGAGGCCAACCCGGACTCGGCCGCCGACGTCAGCTATTTCCGCGCCCTGCTCTCCATGGGTGTCAACCGCCTCTCCCTGGGCGTGCAGAGCTTAAGCGACGCGGACCTGCTCGCCATGGGCCGCCCCCACTCGGTGGCCATGGCCCACGCCGCCTACGACAACGCCCGCCGCGCCGGGTTCGGCAACATCGGCATGGACTTCATCTGGGGGCTTCCCGGCCAGCGGCTCAAGACCTGGATAGACCAGCTCACCGTGGTCACGGGCATGCGGCCCGAGCACATCTCGTCCTACAACCTGACCCTGGAGCCGGATACGCCCATGACCGCAATGTGCGCCGAGGACGGCCCCCTGACCCTGCCGCCGGACAAGGAACAGGGGCGCATGTTCATCTACGGCGCGGAATATCTCGAATCCATGGGCTACATGCACTACGAGGTCTCGAACTTCGCGCGCATGGGGTTTGTCTCCATGCACAACTCCGGCTACTGGTCCGGGGCGGACTATCTCGGCCTGGGGCCGTCGGCGGTCTCCACCATCGGCCGCCGCCGGTTCGAGAACCCGCGCTATATGGACGAATACGACGCCTACGTGCGCGGCGGGCTGGTGGGCGTCGACCACGAGCTGCTCTCGGACCAGGACAGGCTCAAGGAAACCGTGATGCTCGCCCTGCGCACCTCCAAGGGGCTGGACCTCAAGGACTTCAGGCGGCGCGCCGGATACGACCTGCACAAGCGGCAGGAACGGCTGATCACCGCCCTGCACCGGGAAAACCTGATCCGCATCAGCCACGGCTTCCTGCGGCTGACCAAAAACGGCATGCTCGTCTCCAACGTGATCATCAGGCGGCTCGCCTTTGACGACGACTGACAGACGAACGTGCCCCGCCCCGCCGGGACGGCAAACAGGCAGCACAACCGGGACAACCATGCACGAAGACGAGCGCAAGACCAAAAAACAGCTCCTCTACGAACTGCGCCTGCGCAGGCTCGAAAACCTCCGTCTGCGCGAACAGCGGAAGGACGCAAGCGGCGACGCTGCCTGCCGCCGCCAGCTCACCTTTCTGGAAAACACCGCCCTCATCGACGAGACCATCCGCAGGAGCACGGACCTCAGCGAAATGATGACCCGGCTCATGGACGTGGTCCGCGCCATCTTCGACTGCGACCAGGCGTGGCTGCTCCATCCCTGTGACCCGGACGCCCCGTTCTGGAGGGTTCCCTACCGTTCCACCGGCGCGGACTTTCCCATCCCCTTCGGCCCTGATGACGATATCCCGGTGACCCCGGACCTGGCCGAGAACTGCCGCCTGGCCCTGCTCACGGACGAGCCGGTCCCCCTGGGCCACGGCAACGAGGTCAAGGACGTGCCCAGCGAGGCCCGCGACGTGCATGCCAAAGCCGCCCTGCTCATCACCGTGCATCCCAAGAGCGGCCAGCCGTGGATGATGGGCCTGCACCACTGCGCAAGGGAACACTGCTGGACCGCCGAGGAGAAGCGCTCCTTCCAGGACATCTCCGGCCGCATGGCCGACGCCCTGTCCGCCACCCTGTTCTACCGCAGCCTGGAGCTGAACCAGGAGCGACTCAAGCACCTCTCAAGCCAGCTCTTCCAGGCCCAGGAAGACGAACGCAGGCGCGTGGCGGCAGAGATTCACGACGACCTGAGCCACCTCGGGCTGGCCGTGTCCATGGGCATCGAAAACGCCCTCTTCCTGCTGGGCGACGGCGGCGCACCCCGGGCCGAAAACGAGCAGAAGGAGGCCCGCCGCTCCCTGCAAAGCGCCGCGTCGCTGGCAAAAACAATGGTGGAGAGGATGCGCCATCTCCAGACTTCCCTCTACCCGCCCACCCTTGAGGATTTCGGGGCCATCGCCGCCCTCACGGGATTCCTGGCCAATTTCAGGAATATTTACAGCGACCTGCACATAGACTGGCAC
>CAMYLL010000083.1 GCA_947259235.1 uncultured Pseudodesulfovibrio sp.
CCAGTCGACCCCACCGGATTCGCTCACGTCCTTCATCTGGACAGCACGAGCGTCACCAGCGGGATCGTGGTCGATCTTCCCTCTGAAGGGGTATCCTGGTAGGACTTTGACGAGTTCGGACAGCTTGCGCATCAATCTTCTCCATTCGAGATGATGCAAAAATAGTACATTTTAAAGTTTTGTCAACACAACTTTTGCATCATTGCGATTGGAGTGATTTTTTGGGCGTGTGGCGGTTAAGAGCGTGCAGAGGTGGGTCGAGCCAAGTCTCTCCCGAAAGAAAGGCGCGGCATGGCGTAAAACTTGATTCGTCTGCTGGAACTGGTATTCTTCAGGCATGAAAATTCTTGCCCTGGGCGACATTCACGGAGACTTCCAGATCCTCAATTCTCTGGTACGTAAAGAGAATCCAAATATCATCCTCCAAGTGGGCGACTTTGGATACTGGCCGGCCAGGGGCGGCTGGCCTCCAGACGATCCGGAGCTGCATTTGCGCGACACGCTCGTCTATTGGTGCGAGGGCAACCATGAGGACTACAAAGCGCTAGAACAATTTGCGGAACAGAATACCTGTCAAATAGCCCCTCAGGTATGCTATCTCTCTGCTGGATCTGTTCTTACCTTGCCCGACAATCGAACGGTGCTGTTTTACGGCGGCGCGTATAAGTCTGATCCGCGCCGGCCAGAAGAGCTCCCGGCGTTGGAAGAGCTGAAGCGTAATTATGGCGGGCGAGTCGATATTGTTATCAGTCACACGGCCCCGGCCAGCTTCCAAATCCGCAAGGAGCCGCCTCCGGGGTATGCCAGGGAGCCGTGGCTGGCGAAGTTCGAGGAAGAGACAACGAAGGTCCTGGACCGTCTTCTGGATCTCGTAAGGCCGCAAGAATGGTATTTCGGACATTATCATATTCACCAAACTGGTGAGGATCGTGGGGTGAAATGGACGGCGCTGTCAGCGTCCTACGAGGGAAGCGACAGGTGGTGGGTGGAGCTATAGGCGAGAAATCCGTCACGGCTCGGATTATATCAATCCCAAACAAATGAGGACAATCAGCGTTTTAGGCTTTCGTCATTCTCCTTCCCGATTCTCTCTCCCTCTTTTTCGATCATTTTCATAAAAGCGATCATGTTTTCATAGTCTGGCTCTGGATTGAGTGCGCGCCACATCTCCATCGGCAGGATCTCGACGGCTTCTCGGACAAGATCTCAGGCTCCCTTGGAGCGCCTGAAGCCTTTTTCCTTGCCAATTTCAGCGTCATTCAAAATGACGATGTAATCCGCAATGTCCCCATCGCTTTTGATATTTCCAATTTTCATAAAGTCCAAATTCTGAATTTTTTTCATCGCCATATGGCGCGAGCTCCAGCGTGACTTTTAACATTGCGATCCTCCTATGCGGACATCCAGCGTCCTCACAACTCCAGGTATGCCATTTTAAAAGTTGTACATCATGGCTCTGGGGGTTGCTCGTTGGGCAAACGTAATCCAGGAGCATTGTTAATGAATGTTTGAATTATTTTTCTTTTAGGTTTGGGAATATTTAGCAACACAGACCCGTATATTATGTTGAGGTATGCAGCGAATTCAGCACCGCACCTGGTATTTTCAATGTGATCTAGCATTTCGCAAAATGCCAAAACACATTCTGACGCCCCAACATGTTCGCCCAAATGAGCATCTCGCAACCGTTTTAAGGTGTTTAGGCCCCGAGAGACCCACCGGCAATTCTCGGGTGAATAGGGGCCATCGTTGTTGATTCGATCAAGTGTTAGGTCTGCCCGATATCCATTTCCTTTAGACCATTCCTTGAAAGCTAAAAAATTGTGTTGCCATTCATCACAAACGTAGATCCCTCTGCCACCATAGCGCTCGTACCCTTTATTTGTAGAACAATTGCAGCGTTGTCTCATCCCATGCCAAATTGAATAAAGTCGGGTTCGGCTTTTCCCTTTAGTCGCACCGTGAAATTGCCTTGGGCCTTTTGCACATCCGCAGCTAGCTTGCCTCTCTCCATGCTCAACTCTTCTTTCAACTTTTTCACCACACACAGGGCACTGATAAAGAGCATAATACCGACGAACCCCTTTTGAATCTTTACGGCTGTCTGTACGCTTTAAGATTTTCATTTTTTTCCACTGGTTTTTGAATATGATAGCAACTCATGAACGTGGTTAGATATTATTATTAGCGGCGGGGAGGTGCGGGACGCGTAGCTTTGTATGCGGAGGGTAAATTTAGTTTTTGGTTCAGGCATAGGAATGACGGGGTTGAAGTCCTAGCAAAGGCTCTATACGTTATAAACAGCGTTTTTGTTTGTCGCATGTTATAATCGAAATTACTATTAAACTACAATTAACACACACAGTTATGGTCGGTAACATTTTTACTCCGTATATAACATAACTACGACCTGCACCGGAGCGACTACGGCAACGTCTTTTTGTTCTATGAGATCTGGGAGAGCGATGCGGCCCTGGCCGCCCACGGCAACACGCCGCACATGGCGGCCATGCGCGAGGCCACGGCCGAGCTGGTGACCGGCCCGGCCGTTGTTTCCACATGGCGCGCGGCTGATGTGGCGTGAGTTGGCTCGATCTGAGCGGATATGATCCGACGGCAAAAAGGGGTGCGGCAGCTGTCGCCCCCCTTTTTTTACTTGTGGGGGCGGGCGTGATAGGGTGTGACGGACAACGGCGGCACTCTAGGCGAACGAGCCCTCAGGCCCTCGCCACCAAACATCTCCACCGAACATGAGTACAGACCCGATCATAACACCCCTTTCCGACACGGGCGACGTCATCGATGCCTGGAACGATCTCGTCCTGTTTGCCGATGCCGCAGGCCTGGTGGCTGCCGTCGACGGCCTCCCTCCGAGCTATCTGATGGAATCAGTGCGCTGCGGCGCGCCTTTCTGGAGCGTGCTGCAGCTTGCTAGCGAGTCTCTAGATGAAACCCTGGAGCGCTATCAGCCCATGCGGATTCATGAGGTTCCCGGCGGGGAGGGGAGGAGCTTCCTGCTGCGGATCATTCCTCTTGACCGGGCTGTGGCGGGGCAGGGCGGTTTTGTGGTGGTGGCCACGGATAATCGGCCCATGGAAACGCTTTACGAGTCGTACGAGGAGCGGTTGGAGGACAACATCTCGGCCTTGTCCGATTCTGTCACTTTGTTCAACGCCCTGTTTGATACGGCCAAGGACGCAACCTTTCTGATCAACCCCGAAGGGATCATTTTATCGGCAAACGCGGCTGCCGGGGTGCGCCTGGGCCTGCCTGCCCGCGATCTGTCCGGCAGCGACGTCGAGGCCGTGCTGGCCGGGGATTCGCGTGCCGTGATGCATCAGGCAATCCGCTCCCTGGACCGGGGCGGCGTGTGGAGCGGGACTGTGGCCGGGGACAACGGTCTGGGCGGCAGTTTTCCGGCGGAGGCGACCCTCCGGCACATCCGGTTCACCGGGTACAGCCTGTTCCAGCTCATTCTCCATGACATGTCGTCCCAGGTGGAGCTGCGCGAGGACCTGCGGGACCAGAAGGCCGAGGTCGAGAACATGAACGTGGCCCTCAAGCGTGTCATCAAGACCGTGGAGGAGGACCGGCGCGAGATGCGCGAGGCCCTGACCCGTCAGGTCAGACGACAGATGCTTCCCGCCCTGGACCGCATTGCCAGGGCCGAGACCGCCGACGTGCGCGAAGGCTACCGTGCCGTCATCGAGGAACGGCTGGCCGATCTGGCTGGCGAGGGAGACTCCCGGCAGGACGCGGCGCTCTTTCATCTCTCTCCGCGGGAGATGGAGGTCTGCCAGCTCATCCAGCTCGGCAGGACCGGCAACGAGATAGCCGAGCTGTTGACCATGTCCTTTGAAACGGTCCAGACCCACCGCAAGAACATCAGGAAAAAGCTCGGCTTACGTGGCAAGCGGACCTCGTTGCATGCGTACCTGCGCCAGAAACCGCCCTTGTGCTGATTTCGGGTATCCCCGAATACCCGAGACATCCCCGATTTCCCCCCTTGTCTTACGCGGTAATGTATAGTCATCTATTGAATGTAAGCGGCACTTTGCCTGCGACACAAGATCACGATGCAGTACCAAGGCAACGATAAGGGAAGACAGAATGCTTCGAGGCGAATGCTCACAGCGTCGCTGTGTATCTTGGCGGCGTTGACAGTATGTTTCGTGTTTGAAGGACCTTTCGACTTCTCAAGCAGCATCGATCTTGACGGGTATTTCATCGTCATGCCCCGAAACTGCTACCTCATCAAACCATAGGAGTTTTCATGAAAACCATTTTTCGCTCGTTGGCCGTTTTTTCGGCCGCGGTTCTCCTCCTCGGCCTTCTCGCTTGTTCGGAAGAAAAAGTTGATTCTCTCCAACGCGTTAAAAACGCGGGTGAAATCAGCTTTGCCATGAGCGGGGGGTATCCGCCGTTCAACTTCTACAACCCGGATAATCAGCTCGTGGGGTTTGATGTGGACGTGGCGGGCGAGGTTGCGCGACGCCTTGGCGTCACGTTCAAGCCGGTGACCACCGAATGGAGCGGGATCATCGAGGGGCTGCGTTCCGGCGTGTACGACGGCATCCTGGGCAGCATGGCCGTCACCAAGGAGCGGCTCGAAGTGGTCGATTTCTCGACCCCCTATTACTACTCCGGCGCCCAGCTCATGGTGCGCAAGGGGTCGCCCCTGACCGCGCCCGAGGACCTGTCGGGCAAGATCATCGGCGTTGTCACCGGTACGACCTTTGCCGAGGACGCGCGCAAGCTCGGGGCCGGGGACATCAAGCTCTACAAGGATGACACCCAGACCCTCATGGAGCTTTCCAACGGTGTGGTTGACGGCGTCATCACCGACAGGGTCGTCGGCGTCAACGCCATGAACTCCGGCAAGTTCGACATCATGGCCCTGGGTGCGCCCCTGCGCAGCGAGAACATAGCCGTGGCCTTCAAGAAGGACGACACGACCCTGCTGACCGAGGTCAACAAGGCGCTGGACGCCATGCACGCGGACGGAACCCTCAGCCGCCTGAGCCTCAAGTGGCTCAATACGGACATCACCATCAAGTAGAATCTGCCCATATCTGATAGGTACAAGCTGCTCCCGGTCGGAGCGCGTATGCCCGACCGGGAGTCAACCTTCTTAAAAAAAACGGACACCATATGTATTTTGAATTGGCAGCCATTCCCAAATATCTGCCCTACTTCATCCCTGCCGCGTGGATGACGCTCAAGGTTTCCGCGCTGGGGATCGTCCTTGGAGTGGGTCTGGGGCTGGGCACGGCGTTCATGCGCATATCCACAAAGCCGCTCCTGAACCTGCCTGCCCGCGCCTATATCTACATCGTGCGCGGTACGCCGCTGCTGCTGCAGCTGCTCTTCATCTACTTCGGCCTGCGCAGCCTGGCCGAGCTGAGCGCCCTGAACTCGGCGGTGCTCGCCCTGGGCATCCATAACGGGGCGTACATCGCGGAGATTTTCCGGGGAGCCATCGTCTCCATCTCCAACGGGCAGATGGAGGCCGCGCGCAGCCTGGGCATGCCGTATTCGCGTGCCATGATACGCATCATTTTGCCCCAGGCCCTCAAGCAGGCGGTTCCGTCCCTGGGCAACCAGTTCATAATCGCCCTCAAGGACTCGTCCCTGGCCAGCACCATCACCATCAATGAATTGCTGCTCAAGTCACAGCAGCTCGCTTCGTCGAACTTCATGATGATGGAGATGCTGTTCATCGCGGCCCTGTTCTATCTCTTCTACACGGCGCTCTTCAGTTGGCTCTTCCGTCATCTGGAAGGCAGGCTGGATGTGGCGACCTCGTAGCGGGAGGGCGACAATGATTTTACATAACGGGAGGACACGGTGCATCAGACACCAGTCATAGAAATACACGGGCTGAACAAGTGGTTCGGCGACCATCACGTGCTCAAGGGCATCGACATGGAGGTCATGCCCTCCGACGTGGTCTGCGTCATCGGGGCCAGTGGTTCGGGCAAGAGCACGCTGCTGCGCTGCGTCAACTATCTGGAGACCTACGACCAGGGCGAGGTGTATGTGGGCGGCCAGCTCGTGCACGGCGACGAGCGATTCATCAACGCGCTGCGTTCCCGGGTGGGCATGGTCTTTCAGCACTTCAACCTTTTTCCGCACATGACCGTGCTCGGCAACGTCATGGAAGGCCCGACCCAGGTGCGCAAGATGCCCCAGGCAAAGGCCAGGGAGCTGGGACGCTACTACCTGGACAAGGTGGGCCTGAGCGACAAGGAGACCGCATATCCGCAAAATCTTTCCGGCGGTCAGAAGCAGCGCGTGGCCATCGCCCGCGCGCTGGCCATGGAGCCGGAGGTGATGCTCTTTGACGAGCCCACCTCCGCCCTGGACCCGGAGCTGGTGGGCGAGGTGCTGGCCGTCATGCGCCAGCTGGCCGACGACGGCATGACCATGATGGTGGTCACCCACGAGATGGGCTTTGCCCGCGAGGTGGCCGACTCCGTGGCATTCATGGACGAGGGCGTGATTCTCGAACGCGGGCGGCCGGAGGTCATCTTCGACTCGCCCAGCGAGACCCGGACCGGAGAGTTCCTGGGTCAGATACTTTAACAAAGGAGACATATTGACGATATTCAACGAACATCAGCAGGAAGTGGCCAAGACGCTGCGCAGCTCCGTTTCCCGTTCCGACTGGACGGACTGGAAGTGGCAGGTGCGCAATACAATCAAGAACGTGAGTGATTTCGAGCGGGTGCTCGGCATCACGTTCCCGGACAAGCAGCGGCGCGCCTATGAGCGGACCCTGGGCAAGTTCCCCATGTCCGTGACCCCCTACTATCTCTCGCTCATCGATGTGGACGACTACGAGAACGACCCCGTGTTTCTCCAGTCGTTCCCCAGCGTCGACGAGATGCGCATCGGCCGTCACGACATGACCGACCCTCTGCACGAGGACAAGGACAGCCCCGTGCCCGGCATCACCCACCGCTACCCGGACCGCGTTCTGTTCCACGTCAGCAACACCTGCGCCATGTACTGCCGTCATTGCACGCGCAAGCGCAAGGTGGGCGATGTGGACTCCATCCCGTCCCGCGAGAACCTGGAGCGCGGCCTGGAATATATCCGCAACACGCCGCAGGTGCGCGACGTGCTCCTGTCCGGCGGCGACCCGCTCATGCTCTCCGACGACAAGCTCGACTGGCTGCTGACCGAGGTGAGCGCCATCGAGCACGTGGACGTGGTGCGCATCGGCACGCGCACGCCCGTGGTCCTGCCCTATCGCATCACCGACGAGCTGGTGGCCATGCTCAAGAAGCACCACCCGCTGTGGATCAACACCCATTTCAATCACCCCCGCGAGCTGACGGCGTCGTCGCGCCGGGCCTTGGGCAGGCTGGCCGACGCGGGCATCCCCCTGGGCAACCAGACCGTGCTCCTGGCCGGGGTCAACGACTGCCAGCGCCTGGTGCGCACGCTCAACCAGAAGCTGATCAAGAACCGCGTCCGCCCCTACTACCTCTACCAGTGCGATCTGTCCGAGGGCCTGACCCATTTCCGCACGCCCATCGGCAAGGGCATCGAGATCATCGAGAGCCTGCGCGGCCACACCAGCGGCTTCTCCGTGCCCACCTACGTGGTGGACGCGCCGGGCGGCGGCGGCAAGATACCCGTCATGCCCAACTATGTCGTGTCCTGGGGGCCGAACAAGGTTGTGCTGCGCAACTACGAGGGCGTCATCACCACCTATCACGAGCCGGACAGCTACGAGGCCAACTACTGCGACCGCGAGTGCGGCAAGTGCAACCTCCAGCTCAAGGAGGACGACGCCGAGGAGAAGGCCATCGGCATCGAGAAGCTGCTGTCGGACTGGGACGACACCACCAGCCTGACCCCGGAGAGCAACGACCGCATGGGGAGGCGCGACGATGCGGCATGATCGGATAACCCGGCTGGGGAAGTCCGTGATCCAGCATGGTCCGGCCAATGACCGGGTCTATCTGATGAAGCTCGACCGGGACGACCTGCCCGGCATCGTGGACGACATGCAGCGTCTGGGCCGTGAGCAGGGGTATACCAAACTCTTTGCCAAGGTTCCGGCCGACGCGGCGGACCACTTCGCGGAGCGCGGGTTCGTGGATGAGGCCCGGGTTCCGGGCATGCGCCGGGGCGATACCGCCGCCTGCTTCATGAGCCGCTATCTGTCGCGGCGGCGGGCCGTGCCCTCGGACCCCGCCCGGCTGGCGGACGTGCTGGACGTGGCGGAGCGCAAGTCGCGCAAGCCTGTCGTGGCCGCGCCCGGGCCGGAGGTGATCCGGCTGGGCCACGATCACGCCGAGGCCCTGGCCGGGCTGTACGGCGAGGTCTTCGATTCCTATCCCTTTCCCATCACCGATCCGGGCTATATCAGGGAATCCATGGACGCTGACGTGGCCTTCTTCGGTATCGAGGCGGAGGGGATGCTGGTGGCTGCCTCGTCCGCCGAGATGGACATGAAGTGGAAATGCGCCGAGATGACGGATTTCGCCACTCTGCCCGCCCTGCGCGGCAAGGGGGCGGCGGGGCGGCTGCTGGCCCGCATGGACGAGTCCGTGCGCGCCCGGGGCATACGCACCGCCTATACCATTGCCCGCGCCGCCAGCTACGGCATGAACACGGTCTTTGCCCGGGCGGGCTACCGCTTCGGCGGGACCCTGCACAACAACACCCAGATTGCGGGCAGCCTTGAGAGCATGAACGTCTGGCACCGCCGCCTCGCCGCCCGCTGACCGGGCGGGCCTAATCCGGTTCCAAATGATGAGGGACAGCCGATTGCTCGGCTGTCCCTTGTTGTTTCAGGCCGTTCCCTAGAGGGAACAGGCGGCTGGCAGGACCGCTAGATGATCACCTGCGCCCAGAAGTAGCCCACGGTGCAGGAGGTGATGACCGAGATCAGGCCGGGAATCATGAAGCTGTGGTTCAGCAGGTACTTGCCGATCTTTGTCGTGCCTGACCGGTCGAAGTTCATGGAGGCGATGTCGCTCGGGTAGTTGGGG
>CAMYLL010000084.1 GCA_947259235.1 uncultured Pseudodesulfovibrio sp.
GAACAAGCAGCAAACGAGAAAAAAAATGACGCAGGAAGCAGCAATTGAATTCCAATCCAGCAATCCTTTTTCTCTGGGAGTTGAAATCGAACTCCAGATCATTGACAAAAAAAGTTTGAACCTTAGTCCCAAGGCCCCGGAGATACTGGCCATGGTGCCGGCAGGCCTGGAGGAACGGATAAAACCGGAATTCATCCGCTCCATGATTGAAGTTAATACCGAGGTCTGCGCCGATATGGCCCAGGTGAAAGATAACCTGACCCAACTCATTCAACAGGCTGAAAAAATAACTGCACAAAATGACTGCTTTCTTTTTGCCACGAGCCTGCATCCCTTTGCCCGGTACAGTGATCAGGTGCTCTCCTCCCATCCCCGCTACAGCCGCATTATGGATGACCTGCAGCTCGTGGGCAGAAGGTTCATTACCCAGGGGCTGCACGTACATGTGGGCATGAGCGATCATGAAGCCGCCATTAGGGTATGTGATAATATCAGGCTCTTCCTGCCAATACTGCTGGCCTTGACCTGCTCTTCCTGTTTCATGTCGGCGGAGTTGGCCTTGTAGTAGGCTTCGATCTCGGCCTCGGAGACGTCCTGACGTGCGGCCAGGTCCTGGGGCGTGAAGGAGAGGTAGCGCAGGCGGATCTGCTCCGGAACCATGAAGCGCTGCTCGTTCTTGGTGTAGAACTCGTTCACTTCGGTCTCGTCGGCAGTGGTTTTGTCCAGGAAGTCGGCGGGATCGGACAGGATGTAGTCCACGCGCAGTTCCTCGCCGACCCAGTCGTAGAGCTGGCGGGCCTGCTCCGGTGTGGCGGCGGCGGTCTTGCGGACCATGTCCTTGACCTTGTTGGCGATCATTTCGTTCTTGAAGTTCGCCTCGAACTGGGCCGGGGTCATGCGGATGGAGCGCAGGGCGGCCAGATAGATGTTGCGGTCAAAGGCGCCCGCCTGGTTCCAGAAGAACGACTGCCGGGTGATGGCGGCAAAGACCTCCTCGTCCGAGGCTGAGATGCCCAGACGGGCGGCCTCGTGTAGAAGCAGGCGGCTGTTGACCAGCTCGCCCAGGACGATCTGCTTGAACTGCGGGTCCTGAAGCTGGGCGGTTGTCACGTCCGGGTTGGCGTTGCGCAGCCCTTCCGCGGCGCGCTGAAAGGCGTCCTCGAACTCGGCGCGGGTGATGATCTGGTCATTGACCGTGGCCAGGATCGGGTCCTGGCCGGTCTCCATGCCGCTCATGCCGAAGGCGAAGACGAAGACGACGATGATGATGCCGAACAGAATCTTGACTATCCAGCCGGAAGCGTTTTCACGCATTATCTCTAACATTGCTACTCCACGAAGCGCGTTTATCCGCCGCCCGGGCGAATCCCGGGCCAGCGGCTTCATTCACATCAGTCTCTATGACTGGTTTTTGCGGACCGCATTGAGAAGGCCACCTGCCTGGATAATCTCCAGTTCCTTTTTGGTCAAATCATTTGTGACCGCAATGGATTCACCGGAGTCGGCGACGATGTCGACGGTTCCGCCCGGGGTCATGGCCGAGGCCGGTATGGTCAGCGCGGTTCCCTGCTCAAGGCGGTCATAGTCCGCCGGATTGACGAGCAGCAGGGGCAGGATGCCGAAGTTGACCAGGTTGGCCCGGTGGATGCGCGCCAGGGACTTGACGATGACCGCCTTGACCCCCAGGTGGCGCGGGCCAAGGGCCGCATGCTCGCGGCTGGAGCCCTGGCCGTAGTTCTCGCCGCCAAGGATGACGCCCGTTCCCGCCTCGGTGATGCGGGCCACGAACTCCTTGTCCACGCGGCTGAAGATGTACTGGCTGATGGCCGGGATATTGGAGCGCAGGGCGGTGATCTCCGCGCCTGCCGGCAGAATGTGGTCTGTGGTGATGTTGTCGCCCACCTTGAGCAGCACCTTGGCCTCGATGGTGTCGGGCAGCTCGGCGAAGTCTTCCAGGGCGACGATGTTGGGGCCGCGCAGGATGGCCACGTCCCCGGCATCGGCGGGCGGGAAGACGAAGAGGTCGCGGATGGAGGGCACGTCGGCGGGCAGCTCGATGCGCTCGGGCGCGTCTCCCCAGGTGACGGGATCGGTGAACTCGCCGTCCAGGGCCAGCCGCGCGGCGGTCTGGGCGCTGGCGAGGTATATCTGGCCGTCCTGAGTGCCGGAGCGGCCCTCGAAGTTGCGGTTGAAGGTGCGCACGGAAACGCCCGCGCTCACGGGGGAGCCGCCCATGCCGATGCAGGGGCCGCAGGTGCACTCCAGTACGCGCGCTCCGGCGTCGAGCAGCGGCTCGATGAGCCCTTCGCGGGCGAGCATCTTCATGACCTGCTTTGAACCGGGGGAGATGAGCAGGTCGGTCTCGGGCGGGGTCTTCTTTCCGGCCAGGATCTGGGCGGTGTTCTTCAGGTCCGAGTAAGAGGAGTTGGTGCAGGAGCCGATGGCGCACTGGTCGATCTTCTTGCCCGCCAGCTCGCGCACGGGGCAGACCCGGTCGGGCATGTGGGGCTGGGCCACCAGCGGCTCAAGGGTGGAGAGGTCGATGTCCACGACCTCGTCGTACTCGGCGTCGTCGTCGGCCATGAGCTCGACGAAGTCCTGGCCGCGTCCCATCTTCTCCAGGAAGTCGCGGGTGCGCTCGTCGGCGGGGAAGATGGAGGTGGTGGCGCCCAGCTCGGCGCCCATGTTGGTGATGGTGGCGCGGTCGGGCACGGACAGGGAGGCCACGCCGGGTCCGGCGTATTCAAACACCTTGCCCACGCCGCCCTTGACCGTGAGCAGCCCGAGCAGATGGAGAATGACGTCCTTGCCCTGAGCCCAGCCCGTGAGCTGGCCGGTCAGGTTGACCTTGACCACCTTGGGCATGGGGATGAAGTAGGCCTCGCCGGCCATGGCCAGCGCAACGGACAGGCCGCCCGCGCCCATGGCCATGGAGCCGATGCCGCCCGCCGTGGGCGTATGGGAGTCGGAGCCGATGAGGGTCGCGCCGGGCTTGGCGAAGTTTTCCAGGTGGAGCTGATGGCAGATGCCGGTTCCGGCCGGGGAGAACACCGCGCCGGACTTGGCGGCCACGGTGCGCAGGTAGCGGTGGTCGTCCGGGTTGCGGAAGCCCATCTGCAGGGTGTTGTGGTCGACATAGCTGACCGAGAGGTCGGTGCGGACCTTGCCGATGTTGATGGCCTCGAACTGGAGCCAGGCCATGGTGCCGGTGGCGTCCTGGGTCAGTGTCTGGTCTATGCGCAGCCCGACCTCCCGGCCGGGGATCATCTCGCCGGAGACGAGATGCCGTTCAATGATCTTGTGGGTAATGCTCTTGCCCATCTGCCGCTCCTGCAAATCTTAAAGGGTGTCGGGTTTCTCTCCGTCAAAGTCGCATGCGCGCCCCGCAGGGGACAGGAGCCGGACCTCTCACAACCCGACCCCCGCGCTCATGCGGCGTGTCGCTAAAACAGGAAGCCGCCGCTCGGCTCGCTCGGGCCCATGCCGTCGATGCCCAGGTTGATCCGGTTGATCTTGTTCACCCGGAACTGGATGTCCACATCAAGACGCAGCTTGTCGCGCTGGAGCTCGAATATCTCGTGGTTGTGGAAGATTCCATTTTTGGGATCTTCCGCCGCCATCAGCGAGCGGATGGACTGCTTGGTCCGTTCCAGTTCACGCTTGAGCTCGGCAATCTCTTGTTCCAGAGAGGGAATATCCTCCGGGAGCCGGGGCTCAGCGGATTTTGATTCGTCTGCGTGTGTCATCTTTTTTCTCCATAACCGGTTTCGGTTTCATCTTGCCGCTGGGCAGGGAGTTATAGAAGTTCCAGAATTCCGGCCAGGTGGAAGTCACCTCGCCATGGTTTTCCAGAATGATGCCGGGCACTGCGTAGGCGGCCAGGGCGCATCCCATGGACCAGATGGGAGACGGGCTGAACCACGTGCCCTCCCAGGTCTTGTCGCCGGGCATGAGCACGAGCCCGTTGTCGGTTTCCTCGTAGGCCGCGCCCATACGATCAAGCAGCTCGGTGGTGGTGTCTCCGGCCTCGCCTTCCAGCGTGGCGTCGCCCACCTTGAGGGCCAGGGCCAGGGCCAGGGGCTGAAGCTCGGCGTTGTGCCCCAGGGTGATGGCCGCACCGGCAGGCACGTCCGAAACCTTGGTGGCGATGATGTTTTCCGTGGCCACGTCGATGTGCAGGCCGAGGCTTGTGAGCTCTTTCACAATCCGGTCAGCTTTGTCGTTGGACGGCCACGCCCCCTGGATGTTGATGCTGCCGCCAGCCATGACCGGCAAGCCCAGGAGCAGGCCGCACAGGGTGACGGACAGGGGCAGCTCCGGCTCCGTCTCGATGACGGGCACGCCGTCAGACACGGTCACCGAGTCCTTGGACAGCACGGCCTTGATGCCGCAGGCGGTGAGAACCTCCACGGCTTCGGCCACGCGTTCGCGGGCGTCCTGTCCCAGTCCCTTGATGGTCAGCCCGCCCGGGTAGGACCAGGCGGCCAGGGTCAGGGCTGCGGCAAAGTCCGGGTCCAGAGAGCCGGGCAGGGTGATGGCTTCATCCATGATGCCGCCGCATTCGAGGCGGGCGGGAAGGCCGGGATTGTTGGGGTTCATGGGAACCAGGCGTGCGCCCAGGCTCGGCAGTATCTTGTTCAGCGCGGCGATGTCCATGAGCTGGAGCTCGGGCTTGCCGGTGAACTTGCACCGCCCGGCGTGGCCCAGGGCCAGGGCCAGCAGCAGATAGAAGTTGAAGGAGTCCTCGCCCACGAAGACCATGTTCCCTTCGAAGCCGAGGGTCTGGCCGCCGTCGGAGCGGATGAAGTCGTCGTCCCAGTGGATGGGCGCGCCCACCTGCTTCAGGGCCTTGGCCAGATCCTTGTTGGGCGCGTTCATGGTCACCGGGGAGAGAGAGGTGCGGGAACCGGCGCTGGCGGCCATGGCCAGCATCATCCGGGTGTAGCGGAAGGAGCGCGGGCCGGTGATGGCTGCGGCCAGGGCGTCGACGCGCGGGGCGAGCTTGTAGCCTTCGCCGGTGAATTTCTTGCGTGCATCGGCCAGGGAGAACTGGTTGAGCAGGGTGAAGAGCGACCGCGAGAGCTTCGCGTCCAGCCCCAGCTCGCTGGCGGTCTGGTCAAAGGAGCCGCGCAGCAGCTTTTCAAGCTTGGGGTCAACCAGGGATTTCTGCCTGGACTTGCGCCACGCGCCTTCCTTGCGGATGAGGAACGAGCGCTTTTCCAGCAGGCGCAGGACCTGGGCGTCGAGTTCGGAAATATCTGTGAAGCGATGCTGGGCAACGTCTGCGGACTTGTCGGCGTACTGCGGTTCGCCGTCGGCGTCCAGTACGGGTTCGCGGCGTTGGTCGTCGCGTCGGCCGCCGTCGCGGGGGGGGCGTTTGTTGAATTTGACCGGAGCGCCGTCGCGGCCGCCGCGTCTGTCGTTTCTGCGGGGGCTGTCGCCGGAGGCACCTCTGCCGTCGTCTTTGCGGATCTTGATCATGATCTTGCCGTCTTCCTTATTAATGATATGGCTCCCCAAAAGGGGAGAGGCTTCTCTATACGGAAAGACGCGGCCTGGCAAGCCCCGGTATACGGGACGGAAACGGCCGGATATTAAAAAGGGAGGCAGCCGAGGCTGCCTCCCAAGGGATCAACAGGCGTTAGCCTACTATTTCATGTCAGAGCCGGAGGCGGCCTTCTGCATCTTGACCTCGACCTTTTCGGTCAGGCCAGCGTAGTATTCGCGCAGGATAACGAGGACTTCGTCGCGACCGAAGTGGTCGACAACCTCGGCGCCTTCGGAAAGGGCCTTGCGCAGCTTGGTGCCGGACAGGATGACGCGGTCTTCCTTGGTGTGCGGGCAGGTGCGCATGGAGGCCATGCCGTCGCACTTGTAGCAGTAGAAGGTCCAGTCGATGTTCATCGGCTGGCACAGCAGGGCCTTGCCCGGCTCGGGGCAGGCTTCGGTGACGTAGGGGATCTTCTTGAAGATTTCCTGAGCCTCGAACAGGCCGTAGAAATCGCCGACGCCAGCGTGGTCACGGCCGATCAGCATGTTGTTGATGCCGTAGTTCTGGCGGAAGGTGGCGTGGATCAGGCCTTCGCGGGGACCGGCGTAACGCATGTCCAGCGGGTAGCCTGCGTTGATGACGTTCTCGGGAACGAAGTAGTTGTCGATCAGGGTCTGGATGCACTTGATGCGGACGATGCCCGGGATGTCGCCGGCCTTCAGGTTGCCGATCAGGGAGTGGATGACAACGCCATCACACACTTCGACAGCCAGCTTGGCCAGGTACTCGTGGGAGCGGTGCATGGGGTTGCGCAGCTGCAGAGCGGCAACCTTGGACCAGCCGCGTTTTTCCATCTCGGCGCGGATCTGCTTGGGGGTCAGGTATACGCCGGGGAAACGCTTGGCGTAGTCACCCTCGGAGAGGACTTTGACGGGACCGGCGATGTTGTACTTGCCCTGAGCCATGACCATCTGGACGCCCGGATGGTCTTCCATGGCGACGGTCCAGAACTTGTCGTCAGCGGAATCTTCGCCTTCGCCCTTGTAGACGAGCTCGCATTCCCACTTCTTGTCGGCCTCGGTCATCTCCCACTTCTCGGTGACGGTCATGGTGGCGTAAACAACGCCGTCAGCGGCCTTCAGGGCCACTTCGTCGCCGACCTTGACGGCTTCGTCATCGGTGGAGAGGGTGATGGGGATGGGCCAGAAGGTACCGTCGGCCATCAGGAACTTCTCACAGACGCCGGCCCAGTCGGCCTTGCCCATGAAGCCGTTCAGCGGGGAGAAGCCGCCGATACCCATCATGATCAGGTCGCCCTTGGCGCGGTCGGAAATGTCGAGGGTCTTCAGGCCTTCAGCCTTCTTGATTTCAGCTGCGAGCTCTGCGCCTTCGAGCAGGCAGCAAACGAGACCTTTACCACCGTGAGGTGCTACGAGGTTGGACATGTAAGCCTCCTAAAAAAAGTTTTGTCGAATAGTTCCATTGCCTTAACTTCATGGCGCGATCAAGGTGAGCGCTTTAATGACCATGATTATTTCCCAATTGATAGGGTACGCATTTAATGTACGTTTGTGAAAGTAGTGTCAAGCGTTTTTTCCGGCGGGCTGGCGGGGCAAAATGCGGAATGTGAAGCGCTGGTCGCCGCTAGATAAAATCACAAATAACTCTAGAGATTCCGGTCTGAAAGTGCGCGATTTTTCGTACGGTATTTGAGTGACTTGCGAGTGCGTGTGCACTGTCATCAATAAAGGACAAAAAAGCCTTGCCTTGGACTCTCAATATACACTAAAAGCGGTGGTAGTATTTTTTTTACACATACCGTTTTGGTGACGGTTTTCTCCTGTCAACGGCAGGAGGGGGTTAGATTGGCTGTGACAATTGACTGAAAAGTCCTCCGGCCTTGTCAAATGTGGTGAGCTTGTTAAAAAATTCACTTTCACGTTGACAAGGAGGTCGCAGACTTGCTAACTCCAAATTCCCACCGGCCCAGTCGGTGTTGTAAATTTTGTTTAGGAAGAGGACGTCGGTTATTGTGAATAATAAAACCCTATTTAGGAGGAGAAGTTATGCCGACCTTTGTTAACCCGGAAAAATGTGACGGCTGCAAGGGTGGCGAAAAGACCGCTTGCATGTACATTTGCCCCAACGATCTGATGATCCTGGACCCCGCCGAAATGAAGGCATACAACCAGGAACCGTCTGCCTGCTGGGAATGTTACTCCTGCGTGAAGATTTGCCCCCAGGGCGCTATTGAAGCCCGCCCGTACGCCGACTTCGCCCCCATGGGTGGTACCTCCATCCCGATGCGTTCCGCTGAAGACATCATGTGGACCATCAAATTCCGCAACGGCAGTGTGAAGCGCTTCAAGTTCCCCATCCGCACCACCCCTGAAGGTTCCATCAAGCCTTACGAGGGCAAGCCCGAGCCCGGCGATCTGGACAACGAACTGCTGTTCACCGAGACCGAGCTGGCCACCCCGAAGACTGCCATCATGGAAGAGTCCTCTGTCACCGAGGCCGACCTGAAGAAAGAGTGGAAGGCGGAAGACTACGCGAACCTCGTGTAATCACACGTCGATTTGCGTTGAATTGTCGTTTAGACTGCTTGAAACAAGATTAATCCTAGGAGGAAATTATGCCTCTGCTTCCCAGCAAAGAAGCTTCTAAAGGTGTTGCACTGGCCGAGCCGGAAATCGTCGAAAAGGACGTAGACCTCCTGCTCGTCGGTGGTGGTATGGGTAACTGTGGCGTGGCTTTCGAGGCCATGCGCTGGATCCAGAAAGTGGACCCCAGCCTGACCCTGCAGCTGGTTGACAAGGCCGCCCTTGAGCGCTCCGGCGCCGTTGCGCAGGGCCTGTCCGCCATCAACACCTACTGCGGCGACAACGATGTGGACGACTACGTCCGCATGGTCCGCACCGACCTCATGGGCCTGGTTCGCGAAGACCTGATCTTCGACCTGGGCCGCCACGTTGATGATTCCGTCCACCTCTTCGAAGAGTGGGGCCTCCCCATTTGGGTCAAGAAAGACGGCAAGAACCTCGACGGCGGCAAGGCCAAGGCCGAGGGTCTGGCCATCCGCAAGGGTGACGCCCCGGTCCGTTCCGGCCGCTGGCAGATCATGATCAACGGTGAGTCCTACAAGTGCATCGTCGCTGAAGCCGCCAAGAACGCCATCGGCGAAGACAACTACGTCGAGCGCGTGTTCATCGTTAAGATGCTGCTGGATGCCAACGAGCCCAACCGCATCGCCGGTGCCGTCGGCTTCTCCACCCGCGAAAACAAAGTGTACGTCTACAAGTGCAACGCCGCCGTTGTCGCTTGTGGTGGTGCAGTCAACGTCTACCGCCCCCGCTCCACCGGTGAGGGCATGGGTCGCGCCTGGTACCCGGTTTGGAACTCTGGTTCCACCTACACCATGGTTGCCCAGGTTGGCGGCGAAATGACCATGATGGAAAACCGCTTCGTCCCCGCCCGTTTCAAAGACGGTTACGGT
>CAMYLL010000085.1 GCA_947259235.1 uncultured Pseudodesulfovibrio sp.
ATGCTCAAGAGCATTGGGCATTGGGGTGCCAATGTTGAGCATGCGCTCGGCGTTCAGAGCATCAACCACGTGCTGTACATGTGGCTGGCCATGGCTATTCTCTTTTCCCTCGGCCTGATCGTCCGCGGCCGCTTGCAGCTGGTCCCCGGCGGGCTGCAGAATGTCTTCGAAACCGTCATCGGCGGTCTGGAAGATTTCGTCGTTTCCAACCTGGGACAGGAAGGCCGTCAGTTCATGCCGCTCCTGTGCACCATCTTCATGTTCATCCTGGTGATGAACTGGATTGGTCTCATTCCCGGTTGTGATGCTCCCACCGCCAACATCAACACGCCCGCCGCCATGGCTGTCATCGTGTTCGTGTTCTACCAGGCCGTGGGTATGAAAAAATGGGGCTTCGGCTACATCAAGCATTTCATGGGCCCGGTCAGCTTCCTGGCCCCGCTCATGCTGATCCTTGAGCCCATCTCCCACCTCGCCCGCCCGCTGAGCCTGACGCTTCGTCTCTTCGGCAACATCCGCGGCGAGGAAATCGTCCTGATCCTGATGTTCTTCCTGGCTCCGATCCTGGGCTCCCTGCCGATGTACTTCCTGTTCATCCTGGCAAAGACCATCCAGGCGTTCATCTTCTTCATGCTGACCATGCTCTACCTGCAGGGTGCCGTCGAGCACGCTCACTAGGCCTGGCAGACCGTACTTTGGGGAAATGGTCCTCGGACCAAAACTATATTACATGATTCCATTTGGAGGATTCAAAATGAAAATCGCTAAAATTCTGCTGACGACCCTGGCTATGGTTCTGGTTGCTTCCGTTGCTTTCGCTGCTGACGGCGGCGGAGATGTCATGTCTGCCAAGGCTTACGCCACCGCCATCGGCATGGGCATCGCTGCCGGCCTGTGCGGCATCGGTCAGGGCATGGGCGTCAAGGGCGCTTGCGAAGGCATCGCTCGCAACCCCGAGGCCGCTGGCCAGCTGTCCACCACCCTGATTCTTGGCCTGGCCTTCATCGAGTCCCTGGCCATTTACGCCCTGGTCGTCAACCTGATCCTGCTCTTCGTCGTCTAGTTCCAGACTTACGACAGCTACTCTAAGGGAGGCTTCGGCCTCCCTTTTTTAAGTCCTGATCTTGTTCGAAAATTCACATGGATGGGTCGGTTCCGAACACGAAAAGAGACGCGAGCAAATGAAAAGCGAACATATCCCAAAGGCGACAATAGGGCGTCTGGCAGTCTACATCCAGGTCCTTGAGAACCTGCTGCGCGACGGCAACGACGTCATCTCTTCGGAGAAGCTCGCCCGTGCCTGCTCGGTGAACTCTTCACAGATACGCAAGGATCTTGCGTACTTCGGAGAGTTTGGCGTGCGAGGTGTCGGATATTATGTTCAGGAGCTCATTACCTCCATCAAACAGTCCCTGGGCATCGACAGAGTCTGGAAGTGCGCCCTGATCGGCGTGGGCAACATGGGGACCGCCCTGTTGCGCCATCATGACTTCGAGCGCCGCGGCTTTCACATTGCCGCCGCTTTCGACTGCGACCCGGACAAGATCGGCCGGGAGTTCGAGGATCTCGAAATCGTCTGTCCGACCCATCTGGTGGAGCAGGCCCCGGAGCTGGGCCTTGAGATAGGCATCATCACCACCCCCCCGGACCGTGCCCAGCGCGCCGCCAACCATCTGGTGGACGCCAACATCAGGGGCATCATCAACTTCGCTCCGGCGCGGATCAACGTGCCGTCCCACATTCCCGTCGAGTACGTCGATTTCTTCGACCACCTCTACTCCATCGCCTTCCAGATAACTCTGGGCAACGATTAGAAAACCGCGCTTTACCCTTCGTTTCCGCATCCGAAGTGAGGCTTTCCTCCTTCGTGGCTTGGAGCGTGTTGCGCGCTGTGTGATGGAATGAGCGTGAGGATCACTGTGTTCAATCGCCCACGGCCCGGCCTCGAGAACTCGGGGCCGGGCCGTGGGCGTTTGGGTGCGGGCGGGGATCAGGAACGGAAGCGGTAGCCAACGCCCCGGACGGTTTCTATCCAGTCGGCATAGGGGCCCAGCTTCTGACGCAGCCGCCTGACATGGGTGTCCACGGTGCGGGAGTATCCTTCAAAGTGCGTGTCCCAGACCGTGTCCAGCAGGTGGTCGCGGGTCTGGACCTTGCCGCTTCCCGAAATGAGTACGGATAGGAGCTTGAATTCCGTGGCCGTGAGGGGGACTTCCTCCTCGTCCACGGCGACCTGATGGGCTTCAAAATCTATGTGCAGTCCTTCGCGTTCCCATGCCTTGGGGCCTGGGGCCTCCTTGCCGCCGGAGCGTCGCAGCACGGCTTTGATGCGCAGGATCAGCTCTCGGGGGGAAAAGGGTTTGACGATGTAGTCGTCAGCGCCCAGTTCCAGGCCGACGATCTTGTCGATCTCCTCGCCCTTGGCGGTGAGCATGATGACGGGGATGCGCGACAGCTTCGCCTCGCCCTTGATGCGGCGGCACACCTCCAGCCCGTCCATGCCGGGCATCATCAGGTCGAGCAGGACGATGTCGGGCCTGATGGCGTCGGCCAGGGCAAGCCCTGCAGCGCCATCCTCGGCGGCCGATACATCGAACCCGGCGGAGGAGAGGTTGTACTTGAGCAGTTCACGGGTATCTTTGTGGTCTTCAACCACAAGTATTTTCTGGGCGGACACTGTGCGCCTCCTTGCGGGCAATGAATTGTTACGGCCTGCTATAGCGTACTATTGATCGTCGCAGTGTTACAAACAGGTAACTTTATCGTAACGAAATGTCACTGATTTCCACAAATAGATGAGGTGGGAGCTGCAATGCGTGAGCTGGAGCGGTCCGGTGGCAGGGATTTCAACGCACTGATTTTGCGGTATGAAATAATTCAAATGCCCCCTTAAGGGGTTTGCCTGTCCGGCCGATAGAACAAGTAACTCGGCAGCGATGCCATACTCGGGACGGGAGACACGCATGTACTACCACGGATTCGACAAGAAATTCCCCTCGGGAAGCAAATACTGGACGCTGTATGACGACCAACTCATCGGGATGCTGTTCTCGAAGGTGGTCAACAAGACCTTGAGCGTGGAGATGGCCGGCAGTGATTCCGAAGAACTGGTCGACGAGATGGTGCATAATCTGTTCGACCTGTGCTTCTACATCAACAAGGATTTCCACGACTGCTAATAGCGGAACCCTTCTCATCCATTTGAAGAAAGCCCGGCGTTGTGCCGGGCTTTCTTCGTTGGTGCGGGAAATCGAGAGGCGCTAGAGGCCGAGAGAACGTTTGACCGCTTCGATAACGTCGGCCACGTCGGCATCCGTCAGCTTGGCGGACAGGGGCAGGCTCACGGTCTGGCGTCCGAGGCGTGTCGCATTGGGCGTGTCCTCAAGCTCCCAGCCGAACCGGTCGCGGTAGTAGGGCTGTTCTGGGATGCTCATGTAGTGGACGCCGACGCCGATGCCTTCCCTGGTGATGCGCACGAGGAAGTCGTCGCGCTCCACGCCGCACTGCTCCGGGTCCACCATGATGGTGTAGAGATGGCGGGCGTGACGCGTGTTCGGCTCCTCGGGCGCGGGCAGGCCGATGGGAAGATCGGCAAAGGCCGCGTTGTAGGCGTCCCATATCTCGCAGCGGCGGAGAAAATAGTCGTCGATCCGCTTGAGCTGGTGGATGCCGATGGCGGCCTGGATGTCCATCATGTTGTATTTGAAACCCGCCTCGACGACCTGGTAGTGCTTGTAGCCTTCGTCGGAGAACCGTTTCCATGCGTCGGCGCTCATGCCGTGCAGGCCGAGCACCTTGACGTGACGGATGGCGTCCTCGCCTGCGGCTACGACCATGCCACCCTCGCCCGTGCAGATATTCTTCGTGACATAGAAGCTGAAGCAGCCGAAGTCGCCGAAGGTTCCGGCATGGCGGCCCTTATAGATCGTTTCTATGGCGTGGGCGCAGTCCTCCACAACCTTGAGCCCGTGCTCGGAGGCGATGTCCATGATCGGGTCCATGTCGCAGCTGCGGCCCGCAAAGTGGACGGGCAGGATGGCCCGCGTGCGGTCGGTGATCTTGTCGCGGATGCTGGCGGGGTCGATGTTCTGGGTGAGCGGGTCTACGTCGGCCAGCACCGGGGTGCATCCGGCGTGGATGATGGCGTTGACGGAGGCGCAGAAGGTCAGGGGCGTGGTGATGACCTCGTCCCCCGGCTCAAGCCCCAGGGCCACAAGGCTCAGGTGCAGGGCGGCCGTGCAGGAGTTGCACGCTGCGGAGTAGGGCGCGCCCACATAGGCGGAAAAGTCCTTCTCGAACCGGGCGACCTTGGGCCCGGTGCCGAGCCAGCCTGTCTCCATGGACGCCACGACCTCGTCGATCTCGTCCTGTTCGATGCGCGGGGAGCCGAAGATAAGGAATTTGTCTTTTGTACGAACGGGCATACTCACAATCACCTGTTGCATTGTTTCAAATCCAGTGGCGAGACGTAGCAGATAAAATCCTGGCGGTAAATATCGGCAACGGGGTGGCCGAATGGATATCCGGGGACCTCCAGCCCAATATTGGGGAGCGCAGCAGCGGCACAGCGTGGCGCACGCGCCCAGCTGCGGCCCTGGCAGGGAGGATGAGCATGACGAGCCAGATAAAACGGTTCACAGATTCTGTATGCTATGTATACTCATACTACGCAGGGACGGGATTGCGGCGATCAGGTGTCCTTTCAATCGGCGAGTTGCGCTTTATTCGGGCTTTCGCTATGTAACTCGCCCGGTCGACGCACTGGCCGGGATAAAATCATCTGATACGAGGTACCGCATGATCAGACCGGATTTTGAGAAAATGAAGGGGCTCGTCCCTGCCATCGCCCAGGACGCCGAAACCGGCGAGGTCCTGATGATGGCCTACATGAACGAGGATTCCTGGGACAAGACACTGGAGACGGGGGAGGTCCATTACTGGAGCCGCAGCCGTCAGGAGCTATGGCATAAGGGCGGTACCTCAGGCCATACGCAGAAGGTGAAGTCGATCCGCATCGATTGCGACGACGACACCGTGGTCATTCTCATCGAGCAGATCGGCGGCGCGGCCTGTCACAAGGGCTACCGCAGCTGCTTCTTCCGCGAACTCAAGGACGGCGAGGTCACCACGTGCTCTCCGCTCGTCTTCGACCCCAAAGAGGTGTATAAATAATGTCTACGCAATTTCTTCGACTCGGCGTTCCCAAGGGCTCTCTCCAGGACGCGACCATCAAACTGTTCGCCAAGGCGGGCTGGCGCATCAAGCTCCACGAGCGCAACTACTTCCCGGACATCGACGACGACCGTATCAAGTGCTCCCTGGCCCGCGCCCAGGAAATGTCCATGTATGTGGAGAACGGCACCTTCGACGTCGGCCTCACGGGCATGGACTGGATCAAGGAAAACAAGTCCGACGTGGTTGTGGTCGACGATCTGATCTACTCCAAGGTGAGCAACCGCAAGGCCCGCTGGGTGCTGTGCGTGCGCGGCGATTCGCCCTACAAGCGCCCCGAGGACCTGGACGGCAAGAAGATCTCCACCGAGCTCATGGGCTTCACCAAGGAATACTTCGAGTCCCTGGGCGTGTCCGTGGACGTCTCCTTTTCCTGGGGAACCACCGAGGCCAAGGTGGTCGAGGGGCTGTGCGACGCCATCGTCGAGATCACCGAGACCGGGACCACCATCAAGGCCAACGGCCTGCGCATCATCGCCGAGCTGATGCAGACCAACACCCAGCTCATCGCCAACAAGGAGGCGTGGGCCGACCCCAAAAAGCGCAAGCTTATCGAGGAGATCAACCTCCTGCTGCAGGGTGCGCTCAAGGTTGATAAGATGGTCGGGCTGAAGATGAACCTGCCCAAGGACAAGCTCGCGGAGCTCAACGGAACCCTGCCGAGCCTCAACTCGCCCACCGTGGCCGAGCTGCAGAACCCCAACTGGCTGTCCGTCGAGGTCATGGTGGAGGAGAAGATCGTGCGCGACCTGATCCCCCGTCTCAAGGACTTCGGCGCCGAGGGGATCATCGAATACCCCCTGAACAAGGTCATCTAGCTTTACAACGAACGCAATGAATCAAAAGCCGGAGGAACCCGCCAGGTTCCTCCGGCTTTTTGCGTGGGGTTTAAAGAGGCCGGGCCCGGAGCCGCAGGGTCAGAGGGCCCCTTCATGCCTGAGCAGAAACTCCTTGAGCTTCACTCCGCCCTCGCCGGAAAAGCCGGTCATCTTTCCTTTGGCGCCGACGACCCGGTGGCAGGGATAGATCAGGGGAAACGGGTTGGTGGCCATGGCCCGGCCAATGGCCCGTGCGGCCTTGGGGCTGCCGACGGCCTCGGCCAGCTCTCCATAGGTGCAGGCCGTGCCGCGCGGAACCCGGGCCAGGGCCTGGAGTACGGTCCGGTGGAACGCGGTCAGGTGTGAAAAGTCCATGGGCAGGCTGGGCCATTCGGGGTCCAGCCCGGACACGTAGCGGATGAGTGCCTGCTTGAGCAGCCTTGCCTCGTCGGAGAGCACGGGCGACTCGGGCACGGCCGTGGCCCAGTGGATGTTCAATCTCAGGAGCTGTCCGTTATTCCACTCCAGAGACAGGGCAAGGGGAGGTGCGACGATACATTCCTTCATGGCAATTCTCCTTTGTATTCCGGGGAAAACCAGGCCGGCGGCCCGGCTTCTGCGCCGTTGAGCTTTCCCTGCCAGATATCACGGGCTTCGAGATGAGCGCGCACTGTGTTGTGCAGGGCGCGCATGTTTCCGGCCCACCCGGGGGCGACAAGCTCGCCTTCGGCAGGGTTTCCGTTGAGCCGGTGGACGACGGTTTTCGGCGAAAGGTGCATCAGGGCGTCGCCGAGCTGGTGCAGGTAGTCGTCCAGCGTGAGCGGGGCATAGCGGCCCTGGTCGTGAAGCCTGGCCAGGGGGGTTCCCCGGGCCACGTAGAGGTTGTGGAACTTGATGCCGTTCACCGGCAGACCGTTGATGAATTTCACGGTGGCGATGAGGTCGTCCCCGTTTTCGCGGCCGTCCCTGGTGGGCAGCCCTGCAATGACGTGAGCGACAACGGAAATGCCTCGGTCGTGGGCCTGCCTGGCAGCGTCGGCAAAGGTACGGGCGTCGTGGCCCCGGTTGATGAAGGCGAGGGTGTCGTCGTTGGCAGATTGCAGGCCCATCTCCAGGCTGACCTCGGCCAGCCCCAGGGCTTCGCGCTGGGCGGCCAGGAGGTCGAGCTTGTCGCGGTCCAGGCAGTCGGGCCGGGTCCCGATGCTCACGGCGGCCAGGCCGGGCAGGCCGCGCAGCCGCTCAAGGACCCGGGCGAGGCGGTCGATGGGGCCGTGGGTGTTGGAATACGACTGGAGGTAGGCTGTGAACAGTTCGCTGTGGTGGTGTCTGCTGTGGATGTCACGCCAGAAGTCCCACTGCTCGGGGATGGTCAGGCCGCGTTGCACCATGCCCGAACCGGAGCCGGCGGGGTTGCAGAAGATGCACCCCTGCGTGGAGAGGGTTCCGTCCCGATTGGGGCAGGAAAACCCGGCGTCGAGAGGGATTTTCTGAACCCTGCCGCCATGGCGCTGGCGGGTGTGTGCGGACAGTGCGTAGGTTCGGTACATACCTTTTTTAGAAAAAGTTGAGAAAATAGGCCCAAACGGGGCCTGGCGTATTGCCTGAGCGGGTTTCATTTGGTACGCTTGTTTAATTGAGAATACACGCTAGCGCACTTCCTGCTCATTGGAAAGCGTCGTCCGAGCACATATTTCATGAATGTATTTCGTAGGGAACGGGGGTTAAATGGGAAGCCTGCTCAATAGAATTATCGGCTCTTTCTCCAACGATCTCGCCATCGACTTGGGCACGGCGAACACGCTTGTCTACGTCAAGGGCAAGGGAGTCATGCTCTCCGAGCCATCGGTGGTGGCGGTCAAGAAGGACTCGCGCGGCGGCAAGGCCGTGCTGGCCGTGGGAGCCGAAGCCAAGAAAATGCTTGGCCGCACCCCGGGAAACATCGTGGCCATACGGCCCATGAAGGACGGCGTCATTGCCGACTTCGAGGTGACCGAGGCCATGCTCAGGCATTTTATCTCCAAGGTGCACAACAGCCGCCGTCTGGTGCGTCCGCGCATCATGATCTGCGTGCCCACGGGTATCACCCAGGTGGAAAAACGTGCGGTTCGGGAATCGGCCCAGTCAGCGGGCGCGCGTGAGGTCTACCTCATCGAGGAGCCCATGGCCGCAGCCATCGGCGCGAACCTGCCGATTACCGAACCGACCTCAAACATGATCGTGGACATCGGAGGCGGCACCACCGAGATCGCCGTCATCTCCCTGTCCGGCATCGTCTACGCCCGCAGCGTGCGCATCGGCGGCGACAAGATGGACGAGGCGATCATGCAGCACGTCAAGCGCAAGTACAACATGCTCATCGGCGAATCCACTGCTGAGCAGATCAAGATCAACATCGGCTCCGCCTATCCCCTGGGGGACGAGGAGCCGATCATGGAAGTCAAGGGGCGCGACCTGGTCACCGGCATCCCCCAGAATCGGCCCATCACGGCCGAGGAGGTCCGCGAGGCCATCAGCGAGCAGGTGGAGGGCATTGTTCAGGGCGTGCGTATCGCGCTGGAGCAGACTCCCCCGGAGCTGGCTGCGGACATCGTGGACCGCGGCATCGTCCTGACCGGCGGCGGCGCGTTGCTCAAGGGGCTCGATATGCTCCTGCAGCACGAGACGCAACTGCCGATCACGGTCGTCGATGATCCTTTGACCGCGGTCGTGCTCGGGTCCGGCAAGGCGCTGGACAACATCGACCTCTACAAGGACATTACCACGGACTAGGTAACCATCAGCGTGAATAAGCCCAAGAAGATCGCCGTCGTGATCGTGGCGGGGCTCTTCGTGTACCTGAGCCTGTATACGTGGAACCTGCGCACCGGGC
>CAMYLL010000086.1 GCA_947259235.1 uncultured Pseudodesulfovibrio sp.
GGGCGTGTACTGGGCCAGGGTCAACGGAGCCCTCGACTGGAGCGATATCCAGGGCGGATTCATCAAGTCCCTGGTCTTCGGCGTCCTGGTCTGCACCATCTGCTGTTTCGAGGGATATTACACGCATACCCGTTCGGGCCATGCCGGTCCGGAGGGCGTGAGCCAGTCGACAACCAACGCAGTGGTCAAGTCCTGCGTCATCATCCTCGCGGCGGATTACATTCTGACGTCGTTGCTGTGGTAGGGCCGGAAGACATGAGTAGCGCACCGAGCATACGCCTTGAAGGGCTGAGCATAGGCTATGGCCGGAAGATCGTGGCCGAGAATCTCGACATCGAATTCCCTGGCGGCCAGCTCTCCATGGTTGTGGGCGGTTCGGGGTCGGGCAAGTCCACGCTGGTCAAGCATGTCCTCGGGCTGCAGCCGGTGATCACGGGCAAGGTGTTTATCGGCGGGCATGACATGAGCAGTGTTTCCCGGCGCAAGCGTCAGTGCCTCCGCCAGCGCACGGGCGTACTGTTTCAGGACGGCGCGCTGCTCGGCTCGCTCAAGCTCAAGGACAACATCGCCCTGCCCCTGCGCGAGCACACGCGCCTGACCGAGGGCGAGATCCTGCGCATTGTGGAGGACCGGCTGGCCATGGTCGGACTTGACCATGCCCTGGAGCTGTATCCCAATGAGCTTTCCGGTGGCATGCGCAAACGGGCCGGGCTTGCCCGGGCCCTGGTCATGGACCCCGAGATACTCTTTTGCGACGAGCCGACCTCCGGGCTCGACCCGGTCATGTCGGCCGAACTGGATCAGCTCCTGCTCGAGATGATGTGCCAGTTCGACATGACCATGGTGGTGGTCACCCACGATCTGCGGAGCATGCACGCCCTGGCGGATTTTGTGGTGGTCCTGGGCGAACAACGGTGCCTCTTTCAGGGTCCCATTGAGGAGCTGGACTCCACCGAGGACGCCTATCTGCGGCGGTTCCTGGATCGCACCCCCGGAGAGCGGGACGCGCCCAGGCTGACCCTGCCGCCCATCAGCCAGGATAAGATGAAACTTAATTGCGCCGAACTGCTGGGCGCAAAAGCCTCAGGCCGAAAGGATGGACGATGTTCAAGTTGAAAAAAGAAACCGCTGTGGGCGTGTTCGTTCTCGTGGGAATCCTCGCTGTCGCCTACATGAGCATCAAGCTGGGGAACGTCCAGATATTTACTGACAAGTATTACGTTCTCCAGGCGAATTTTTCCGATATTTCCGGCCTCAAGGCCAACGCCCCGGTGCAGATGTACGGTGTGGACATCGGCTTTGTGAAGCACATCTCCCTGGACCAGGAAAAGGGGGTGGCCAAGGTCGTCATGATGATAGAAAAGCATGTCCAGCTGACCGACGACGCCATCGTCTCCGTCAAGACCAACGGACTCATCGGCGACAAGTACCTGAAGATCGCGCCGGGGGGCCTGGGCGAGCCGGTCACGGCGGGGGACACCCTGTTTGACACGAACCCGGCAATTGATCTAGAGGACCTCATTAGCAAGTTCGCGTTCGGCAAAGTTTAGCGCCAACGCGTGATAGCAGGGTGGATATATGGTGTGTAATCGACTGATTTTCTGTATTGTATTCGTTTTGCTGCTTTCGGCAGCCGCCTTTGCCGCGCCTGAGGTCACGCCGACTCAGCGGGTCAAGCAGGGCGTGGATACCCTCATCACGATCCTCAGCGATCCCAAGATGCAGGACCCGGCCGGGCATGACGAGGCCGTGGCCGAGCTTCGGGCGGCGGCGGAAAAATTCATCGATTTCAGGCTTGTGACCATGTCTTCCGTGGGCCGGCCGTGGCTTGAGATGTCACCCAAAATGCAGGACGACCTGACCGAGGCGTTCATCAAGCTGCTGGAGCGCTCCTATCTGAAGAAGATTCCCGCCTACGGCGGGCAGGATGTGGAGTACACCAAGGAGCTGGTGCAGGGGACAAAAGCCAAGGTTTTTACCGAACTTGTTGACAAAGACAAGAAGATTGTAGTTGAGTTCCGATTGAAGACGGTTGATAATCAATGGATGATATACGATGTGGTTGCCGAAGGCGTCAGCCTGGTGTCCAATTATCGGAGTCAGTTTTCGCAGGTGCTCGCTGATGGCACGCCTGAAGACCTGCTTAAGATCATCCGTGAGCGAATAGAGAAAATCGACGCTGGCCAGGCCGAGTCCGAGACACAGGCCGAGTCCGGGGCACAGACCGAGTCCGGGACACAGGCCGGGTCGCAAGGGGAACAGAAACAATGATTCACAGGTTCGTAACAGGCCTTTTGCTGGCGACCCTTCTCCTTCTGGGAGCAGGGTCTGCTTTGGCGGCATCAAGCGACGGGTCTGACGGATCGAATCAGGTTGCCCAGTTGTCGGACATGCGGGGAGCCGGTGCTGCCGTCGACGCGGCCAATACCGACGACTTCGACGATTTCGACGACGAATACTCCGATACCGCCCATCTTGTGGCCGATCCTCTCAAGGGATGGAACACGGTCTGGTTTTATTTCAACGACGCCATGTACCACGGCGTGTTCAAGCCCGCAGCCAAGGGGTACGCCTGGGCCATCCCGGCCAAGCCGCGCCAGTGGGTCAGAAATTTCTTCACTAACATGCTGTTCCCCGTTCGCTTCGTGAACGATATCCTTCAGGGCAAGTTCGACGCTGCCTATATGGAGACATCGAAATTCATCGCCAACACAAGCTGGGGCCTGCTCGGCTTTGTTGACGTCACTGCCGACATGAAGCGCAACTGGGAGCCGGAGCGTCCCACGGCGGACGGCTTCGGCCAGACCCTGGGCAAGGCGGGCATCGGCCACGGCATCTATCTCGTCTGGCCCTTCCTCGGTCCGAGCTCCATCCGCGAGTCCGTCGGCTGGGTTGCGGACGCCTACCTTGATCCGCTGACCTACGGCGATCTTTCCTTCATCGAGTTTCTTGCCATTCGGGCCTACAAGAACGTCAACCAGCTCTCGCTGGAGCTCAAGGGTAACGAATACGAAACCCTGACGGAAGGCGCCATCGACAAGTACGCCGCTGTGCGTAACGCCTACATTCGTTTCCGGGCCAAGAAGGTCAAGGAATAGCTAGAAATCCCTCCCATGAAGATCGCGGTCATTTCCGATACCCACCTGGACGACACGCCCGAGTGGATCACGGCTGTCTATTCCAAGTGGCTCGCTCCGGCCGATGTTCTCATCCACTGCGGCGACATCACTTCGATCTCGGCGTGGTCCTATTTCATGCAGCACCGGCGGTTCATCTGCGTACGCGGCAATTGTGACTGGGACGCCAGGCTTGTCCGCGAGCTTGAACCCATGATCACCGTGCAGGTCGGCCCGTTGACCGTTGGCGTGACCCACGGCTGGGGACCGCGCTCCCAGGTCCCGGTCAAGGTGGCTCAGGCCTTTGGGCCAAGTTGCGATTTGGTCTGCTACGGCCACACCCACCGCCGCGACTGGTCCGTGGTCGAGGGCGTGCAGCTCCTCAATCCCGGCTCCCTTGGCGAATCCGGCTCTCTGGCCGAGATAACCGTCTCGGATCAGGGCGACATGGATTGCCGGTTCATCGACGTTTTCTGATTTCGCGATTCCTTCCTCCATCCGTATCCGACCACCCGAATTGGCGAGTCATGCCAGACCGCCGCAGGGCGTTCCTGTGGTCGCGTTCGGTGTCTGGTTTCGGAGTGCGGAGTGGGAGAGGAATCAGTCTGCGTTCAGGGCGACCGGGGGCAGGCGGTTGGCGGCCGTCCCCCAGTCGGCCGGGGCCGTGCGCCATCCCAGCAGGGAGACGACCCTGGTCACGTCCCTGCCGTCCGGCGTGCGCAGAACCAGCCAGCCTGTTTCGTAGGGCGGTCTCGCCGCGTCGTCCAGCCCGAGCCTGATGGCCTGGGCTGCGCCCAGTCGTCCGCAGGCGCGCACGAGGTACGCCCCGTTTGCGCCGGAAACACCGGCCTTTGGCACGGCGGGGGCATCCGCACAGGGCGATGTGTGCATGGCGCGTGCACGGGCTGGGCCGTCTGGCGGCGGAGAGAGGAGCAGGGTCACGGCCACACCGGCAAGGGGCGCACCCGTGGCATCGCTCACCACGCCGACGGCCTGATACCGCACGGTCATCAGCTCGTCGACCCGGTAGAGCGCCAGGACGGCGAGTGCGACCACGGCCAGGCTCGCCACAAAGACCGGCAGACGGCGGCGTATTGCGATACTCGGTGACATGCGCTCACGGTAGCATCCCGTGGGCGGTCGGTCCAGATGGTCATGCGTGCGTGACCCCAGCCAGAGGCATTACGTCCACAATGCTTACCCGGTCATTCGTTCACCCGCACGCGTGCGTGACCAGCCGTGGTTTTGTCAAAAAGCCGCACGTAGGTCTGTTTATTCAAATGCGCGGTTGCACTTTTTTTACAGGGATGGCATTGGTCATCTGTGCTTATAAAGGGGAAATGTCTACTATTTACCGGGCTGTTTCTTGCCCTTGCAGTCTTGCTGTTCCTGCCTCGGCCCACACAGGCGCGGGAGCCGGGGCAGTTGGCTTTCGGCATGTCTGCGGCGTTCACCGGGGCCAACAGCGAGATGGGCATCGAATTCTATCGCGGACTCATGGCCTATATAGACCACTTCAACAAGCAGGGCGGCGCCTCGGGCTGGAAGATATCCGTGATACCGGCAAACGACGGATACAACCCGCTTCCCTGTTTCAAGAACACCGTCGATTTCGTCGAGAGGGACGATGTTTTCGCCCTCTTCTCCTATCTGGGCACGCCGACCACCACGCACATCCTCCCACTGCTTCAGAAATTCAAGGAGCGGGACACCTATCTGCTCTTCCCCCTGACCGGGGCCGAGCCGATGCGTACCGAACCCTTCGGCAAGTATGTCTACAACCTGCGCGCGTCCTATTTTCAAGAGACGGGGGGGCTGGTGGACAACCTTGTGCGGGTGGGGCGCAAGCGTATCGCGGTGTTCTATCAGAACGACGCCTACGGCCGCACCGGCTGGGACGGGGTGCGTCGCGCCCTGGCCCGCAATGGGCTCGCGCTCGCGGCGGATGCAGCCTACCAGCGGGGCGTCCCCTACGAGCATGATTTCACGGCCGAAGTGGCGCACATCATGGCCGCCGAGCCGGACGCCGTCATCTGCGTCGGAACCTATGCCTCCCAGGCCGCGTTCATCCGCGATCTGCGCGACGCCGGACATGATACGCCCGTGGCCGGGGTGTCCTTTTCAGACAGCGACAAGATGCTTGAGATACTGACCCTCGAAGAGCGAAGGACAGGGCGCAGCTACACCAATAATCTGATCTGCTCGCAGGTGGTTCCCTGTTATGAAGACCTGTCCCTTGAAGGCGTCCGTTTCTATCGGGAGCTCATGGACAACTATGAGGGCTCGGATGTCGTTTCGAGCCAGAATTACAGTCCCCGACGGTTCAGCTACGTCAGCTTCGAAGGGTTCCTCAACGGAATCATGCTCGGGGAGATCATCAAGAGGATGGCGGATGCGCCGTCGCGGGACCGCATCCCGGAGGTCATGAACTCCATACGCGACTTTGACCTGGGCATCGGCGAGCTGGTGACTTTCGGTCCCAATCGGCGCCAGGGCCTGGATACCGTCTATTACACCACCGTGGTCAACGGGCATTTCCAGCCCATACGCGACTGGACGGGGTGGAATCGATGAAAGCGCCCAAGCTCTTTCTCAAGCCGCTGCTCTTCATGGTGGTGATCTTCGGCATGATTTCCGTGGTCTCGTCGGTGACCTTCGGCAACCGGCTCAAGCGGGAGATGACCCGCGAATATGAATCCAAGGCCCTGGCCTTGGCCGGCAGCATGGCCGAGTCGGACATCGTGACCATCCTCAGCCGGGATGCGGGCAGCGTGCAGGCGCGCATAGACCAGTACAAGCAGATCGCCGGGGTGTCCTATGTCCTGGTGGCCGACGAGCATGGCGAGATCCTCGCCCATACCTTTGTGCCAGACGTGCCACCGGCCGTTCGCGCCCTTGTTTCCAAGACGCGCGACCTGCCCGGCGACGAGTACATCCTGCGTGACATTGTCGACGGCGACAGCCGGTATCTGCACGTTGCGCGGCCCATCCTCTCGGGACTGGCCGGATACGTCCACATCGGCATGGATTCGGAGATCATCGCCACACACATCCGCGAGGCAGTGGTTGAGCAGCAGTTGGTGACCCTGATCCTGTTTGCGGCCAGCCTGATCATCGCCTTCATCTTCATCATGAATATTTCCAAGCCACTCAACCTGCTGGCGGAATACGCCGGGCGCGTGGCCAACAAGGATTTCGATAGCGTGCCGGAGATCAACTCCCACGACGAGGTGGGCCAGTTGGCCCACGCCATGCGGTCCATGGCCTGGCACATCTCGGAGCTTGTGAGCAACCTGGAGGAGCGCGTGCGCAGCAAGACCCAGGAGCTGAAGGAGGCGCGCGACGCTTTGAGGCAGAAGGTGGAGTCGCGTACCAGCGAGCTGCTGCGGGCCAACACCCAGCTCAAGATCGAGATAGCCGAGCGCAAGGTCATCGGCGAGGCGTTGCGCAAGGCGGAGCGGAAGTACCGGACCATTTTCGAGAACGCCCTGGAAGGCATCTACCAGACGTCGCCCAGCGGCCGGTTTCTGAGCGCCAATCCGTCCCTGGCCCGTATCCTGGGGTTCAAGTCCGCAGACGAGCTGATGGGGTCGGTCTATGACATCGGCACGCAGATGTACATGGAGCCGCAGCGGCGCAAGGAATTTCTGCGGCTCATCGAGGAGACCGGCGAGGTGAAGAACTTCGTCTCCAAGGTGCGCCGCCGCGACGGGCGCATTATCTGGATATCCGAGAACGCCCGGCGCATCAGCGACAGCGACGGCGCGGTCATGTGCTACGAGGGCTCGGTGGAGGACATCACCCTGCGCAAGAAGGCTGAGGACCAGCTCAAACGACAGGCGTTTCACGACCCCCTCACCGGACTGCCCAACCGCGCCCTGTTCCTGGACCACCTGCGCATGGCGATGGAGCGCGGGAGGCGGCGCAAGCATCTTTTCGCGGTCATCTACATGGACCTGGACCGGTTCAAGGTCATCAACGACTCGCTGGGGCATGAGACCGGTGACGAGCTGCTCAGGAACGTGGCCCGGGTACTGGAGAAATGCGGCCGGACCGTGGACACCATCGCCCGCTTCGGGGGCGACGAGTTCGCCATTCTGCTGGAGGAGATATCCGCGCCCAGGGACACCATCGCCATCGCCCGGCGCATACTCGAAGGCGTGCGCCAGCCCTTCACCATCAATGGCAACGAGGTCTTTACTTCCGCCTCTTTGGGTATCGTCCTCAAGACCGACGGGTACGACCGGCCCGAGGCGCTCCTGCGCGACGCGGATACGGCCATGTACCGGGCCAAGGAGCACGGCAAGGCGCGCTTCAAGGTGTTCAACCAGAAGATGCACGATCAGGCCCTGCGGCTTATGGCCCTTGAGACCGACCTGCGTCGGGCCGTGGACCTGCGCGAGTTCGAGGTGGTCTATCAGCCCATCGTCTGCCTGGATACGCGCCGGGTGTGCGGGTTCGAGGCCCTGGTCCGCTGGCGCCACCCGGAACACGGCGTGATCATGCCCGGCGACTTCATCTCTCTGGCCGAGGATACGGGCCTCATCTATTCCATCGACAATCTGGTGCTGGTGGAGGCGTGCGCCCAGGTCAAGCACTGGCAGTCCACCTTCGGCGCACGGATGGGCGAGCACCTGACGCTCAACATCAACATCTCGGGCAAGCACTTCGGCCAGCCGCTCTTGCTCAGCCAGGTGACGCGCGCGCTGGGCGACTCCGGCCTGCATCCCGAGTCGCTGAATATCGAGATCACCGAGAGCGCGCTCATGGACAACCCGGCCATGGCCGAGGAGGTCCTCAAGCAGCTCAAGATTCTCGGCACCAAGGTGTGCATCGACGATTTTGGCACGGGCTATTCCTCCCTGTCCTACCTCCAGCGGTTCCCCATCGACGTGGTCAAGGTGGACCGCTCCTTCATCGACGGAGTGGAAGGAAACCTCGACAGCCAGGCCATCGTGCGCACGGTCTTCACCCTGGGGCAGTCCCTGGGGCTCAAGGTCGTGGCCGAGGGCGTGGAAACGCCGGACCAGCTCGCCTTCCTCGAACGGGAAGGGTGCCGGTACGTGCAGGGGTTCCTCTTCTACAAGCCGCTCTCGGCCGGTGAGGTGGACGAGCTGCTGTCGGGCGGCTCAATCGGTTCGTAGCCGCTGTGGGCCGTTTGCCTCAGGGCGTCGGAGCGAACGGCCCGTCGAACAATGTACGGCCTGCGGGAGACTGCTCTCCATGCGGGAGGCATGAGTGAGACCGGGCAGGCTGCCACGAAAATACTACAGGAGGCGTCAATGGCCATCTCGCGTTTTTTCCAATGCAGACTGGATCCCATCGATCAGGTCCTGATGCCGTTTCAGGCGTTCTTCAAGTCCAAGTCCACCAGCGGGGTGCTGCTCATGGTCAGCGCCCTGGCCGCTCTTGTCTGGGCCAACTCGCCCTGGGCCGCGTCGTACGAGGGCCTGTGGTCCATGCGCTTCACCGTGGGGCTGGGGGATGCGGCCCTCTCGAAGCCGCTTCTGCTGTGGGTCAACGACGGACTCATGGCCCTGTTCTTCTTCGTGGTCGGCCTGGAGATCAAGCGGGAGTTTCTGGCCGGAGAGCTGTCCAGCCGCAGCCAGGCGATCCTGCCCATAGCCGCCGCCGTGGGCGGCATGGCTGTCCCCGCGCTGTTCTATGTCCTGGCCTGCGGGGATGGCGGCGCGGTGCGCGGCTGGGGTATACCCATGGCCACGGATATCGCCTTTGCCCTGGGCATCATGGCCCTGCTGGGTGACAGGGTTCCCTACCAGCTCA